>JAFQYI010000139.1 GCA_017406505.1 bacterium | reverse complement strand
ATATTCATAAAATTCTCCTTACTTATTATAGAATTTTAACAATTTTATCTAAAAAAAACAATATTTTATAACATTTTAGATATTTTTTGTAAAAAATATATGTTTTAGATACGAAATACCATAGATTTGTTTATTGAAACGATATCTAAACGGAGATTGTTCGAGTACGATAGCATGAGTTTCGACGTTTTAGGTTGAAATTAACAAAACAGATATGAAGTATCAGAAACTGATATTTTTATAGACTTTTATTTTTTCTTTCTATATGTATAATTTCGAAATTATATATTCAGGTTTATCAAAATTTATTTAATATTGAAAATATCTATCAAAATCAACATCATCAAAACAACAAAGTAATTTAAAAACTTCATCATTTTCATCCATTCTTTGAAAATTATATTCATCAAATTTCCAAAGTTTAGGATTAATACCAATTACCCGAACAATATCTTTTTCATATAAAATTTTTAATTTTTGTTTAACAATATCAGTTGGAATATCAAGTAACTTAGCTAATTCAACAGCAGTAATACCCTCAGCATGAGTCATTTTTTCAGGGGTTAGAAACATTAACTCCATACCAACTCTTTTAAGAGCTTCATCTTCAATTGTACTTTGATATTCGTACACCATTTCCATTTTCTTGACTAAATCCTCATTCCAAATGTCGGCATAAATTATAATAACTTTAATTTATATACTTTCCATCATACGAATACTTGAATAAAAACTTTTTTATATTGTTTAAAATATTCCTTAAAATCTAAAATCTCTTTTGCCTTTTTCTATTTCTTTTAAATTATTTTCAAGGACTTGTTTTACAGATTGATTTTCTATTTTTTCAAGCTCTTTTATTATAAAAGCTTCTCCTATTTTTTTTGTTTCTTTAGATGCATAATCTGTAAGAAACTCTTTCAATGTGATTATAGCATTTGGCTGACAGCAATTTTGAATTTGTCCTGTTTTGCATAAAGACATAAATCTATCACCCGTTCTTCCTTCTCTGTAGCACGCTGTACAAAATGATGGAATATGTCCAAGTTGAAGTAACCATTGAACTACTTCGTCTAAAGTTCTTTGGTCTGAAACATCAAATTGCTCTGTATCTACCGGTCTTTCTTCTTGCGTATATCCTCCAACTGATGTTCTTGATGCACCTGATACCTGTGATACCCCTAATTTTAAAAGTTTTTCTCTAACTTCTTGATTTTCTCTTGTGGAAATTATTATTCCTGTATAAGGAACTGCTATTCTAATCAATGCAACTATTTTTGCGAAAACTTCATCATCTATACCATTATCAAAATCTGTCGGATTTATATCTATTGCTTTTTTTACTCTTGGTACAGAAATAGTATGTGGACCAACCCCATGAACAGCTTCCAGATGTTCTGCATGCATCAAAAGAGCTGCAAATTCATATTTATATCCTTCAAGACCAAAAAGAACTCCTAGTCCAACATCATCAATTCCACCTTCCATTGCTCTATCCATTGCTTCTGTATGATATGCATAATTATGTTTAGGTCCTGTTGGATGTAAATTTTCGTATGTTTCTTTATGATATGTTTCTTGAAATAGTATATATGTTCCTATTCCTGCTTCCTTTAATTTTTTATAATTTTCGACAGTAGTTGCTGCTATATTTACATTTACTCGCCTTATAGAACCATTTTTATGTTTAATAGAATAAATCGTTTTTATACTTTCTAAAATATATTCTATTGGGTTATTTATTGAATCTTCTCCTGATTCTATTGCAAGTCGTTTATGTCCCATATCCTGCAAAGCTATAACTTCTGCTTTTATTTCTTCTTGCGTTAATTTCTTTCTTAAAATCTTCTTATTTTGATAATGATATGGACAATATATACAACCATTTACACAATAATTTGAAAGATATAAAGGTGCAAATATAACTATTCTTTCACCATAAAAAGCTTGTTTTATTTCCTCAGCTATTGAATAAATTTTCTTTATTACAGACTCATCATCACAAGCTAACAGTATGCTGGCTTCTTCATGTGTTAATCCACAACAATGTGTTTCTTTTCCGATTTTTTTAGGACGAGCTTTTTCTAATATATCATTAATAAGACTTATGTTATTTTTATTTTTTTCTGCATAATCTAATGTTCTTATAATTTCATTATTGTTTATAAATTCTTCTGCTTTTAATGATTTTTTATTATACATATAAGCTCCATATATTGATTTTATTATATATTTGAATATACCGTTTTGGCATTAATTCCTTTTATTTTACCGATTTTTCCGGTCAAGGCATTTATTGTATCAACCTCTGCATCAAGAACCACACTAATTATTCTTATGTCTTTTTGTTTGTAAGGAATCCCCATTCTTCCAATTATATATTCTGAATATTCTGATAAAAGATTTTGAATTTCTATAACTTTACTAACATCTTCAACTATAATTCCGATTATTGCGACTTTAGTTTCTTTCATAATTTCTCCTTTAAAAAAATCATGTCTCAAAAGACATGATATAATTTTCTTATATTTGTCTTTCTTCAAAGAATTTCTCGGAAGTCAGTCTTTATACTTATTATATCATAAAGATTTAATTTTAATAAAAATATTTAAAGAGGTTATTTTTGTAAAATAACCTCTTTATTATTTTATTTAATCATATTTTATGATATCATTTTATAACTTTTTGAATTCTCTTTTTAACTTTATCTTTTCCAAGAATTTCTAATATTCCACACATATCAGCCCCCCTTGTTCTTCCTGTAACAGCAGACCTTATTGCTAACATTGTATTTTTTGCCTTTATACCTTGCTCTTTAAAATAACTTCTGAATTCTTCTAGAATTTCATGTAAATTTGCAAAATTCCAATCATCAATCCGTTTAATTACTTCTTTTAAAACAGTTTGTCCAATTTCAGAATCTATATGTACATTTGCTTCTTCTTCTATTTCCGGATATTCTCCAAAGAAGTATTTTACATCATTTGTTATATCTGATAATAAGGTTAATGGTTCTCTTGTAATTTCAACCATTTTTAAATACTGTTCTTTTGTCAGTTCTTCTAAATTATATTGGGTTAAATAAGGTTTCAACTTTTCAGCAAGAACTTCTAAGTCAAGTTTTTTGATATATTGGCTATTCATCCAATTCAGCTTATCATATTCAAATACAGAATTTGATGATGAAACTTCATTAATTCTAAAATCTTGAGCAATTTCTTCAACATTTTTTATTTCATTTCCATCAGAAGGCGACCAGCCCAAAAGAGCAACAAAATTAACAAGCGCTTCTGTTAAATATCCTTTTTCAACAAATTCGCTCACTGCTGTTGCACCATGTCTTTTTGAAAGTTTACTTCTATCAGGGGCTAAAATCATTCCTAAGTGACCAAATTTTGGAACTTCTGCACCTAATGCTTCATATATTAATATCTGCTTAGGTGTGTTTGAAATATGATCTTCTCCTCTGATAATATGATTAATTTTCATAAGCATATCATCTATTACTACTGCAAAATTATATGTTGGTGTACCATTAGATTTCATAATTACAAAATCACCAATAAGATTAGAGTTAAATTTTAATTCACCTTTTACAAGGTCATTAAAAACAATTTCCTTATCTTTTGGTACATGGAAACGTATAGATGGCTTTCTTCCTTCTTGTCTAAACTTTTCTTTTTCTTCTTCAGATAAATTTCTGCATCTTCCGGAATATACATGAGCTGTTTTATTTTTTACAGATTCTTCTTTCTCTGCTTCAAGTTCTTCTTGTGTACAAAAACATTCATACGCAAAACCTTTTTCAACAAGCATTTGTGCATATTTTGGGTAAATATCAAATCTTTCAGATTGCTTATATGGACCATAATTTCCACCTACATCAGGTCCTTCGTCCCAATTTAAACCTAAAGCTTTTAAACTATCAAAAATATTTTGAGTGTAAGCTTCATTTGAACGTTCCAAATCAGTATCTTCTATTCTTAATACAAATTTTCCGTTATTCTTTTTGGCAAATAAATAATTAAAAAGTGCTGTTCTTGCCGTTCCAACGTGAAGATTTCCACTTGGTGACGGTGCTATTCTTACTCTAATATCGTCCATTTCTTTTTCTCCATTCGATATCATTTTACATCGAAAAAACATCTGTTCAAATTAATTTTATTTTTTAATTAAAATTTTTACAAATTATATTTACTTACAAGATAAGGAACTATCAAATCCCATGCTTTTGAATTTGGGTGTCTAAAAATATCTTCGTTTATTGAATTTCTATATTTTTCTGATTTTAATATCCCTTTAAATTCTTTATTTAATTGAATTACTTCTATTCCTTGTTTTTTTAGTTCTTCTTTCTTTTGAAAAGAAAAATAACTTTCTGCACCATTATCGTAATCTATAATTATGAATTTTGCATTAGGATATTTCATTTTGATTTCTTGATTTATTGAATATATATACTTCTTT
>JAFQYI010000138.1 GCA_017406505.1 bacterium | reverse complement strand
ATGTAATCATGTTATCATCTTTTATCAATAATGCACCAAAACGACCGGATAATTGTACTGCTGTCATCGTAACTAATTTACCTGAATCTTTATGACATTTTATTAATTCATTAATATCTACATCTGATACACCATCACCGTATGTCAGCATAAATGGTTCATGTCCTATATAATCTTGAGCTTTCTTTATTCTGCCACCTGTCATTGTATTCTTGCCTGTATATAACATGGTAACTTTCCAAGGCTCATTTCTTGTTTTATGAACCTCTACTGTATTATTAGCCATATCTACTGTAACGTCTGAATATCTGTTATAGTAATTTATAAAATATTCCTTTATTACGTGTGATTTGTACCCTGTTAAAACTACAAATTCATTAAATCCATAATAGGAATATATCTTCATTATATGCCATAATATTGGCTTTCCACCTATTTCAACCATAGGTTTCGGTTTGAGTTCTGTTTCTTCACTTAACCTTGTTCCCAGACCACCTGCAAGTAAAACAACTTTCATATCTTTCTCCTTGAAACAATTGTCTTTAAAAGAAATTTTTTTGTCAATAAGTCTTATCGGCTATATAAATTAATTTAACATTAATATTTTTTAAATTTCTTTTTCTACCATTTTTTTGAATAAATTCAAATCGTCAATTGTATCGATTCCTATAGAATTATATAAAACAGGTACAACTTTTATTTTCATTCCGTTATACAACGCTCTTAATTGCTCTAAACTTTCTGCTTTTTCTATTTTAGATTGTTCAAGTTTTATCATTTTAAATAAAGATTCTCTTCTGTATCCGTATATTCCTATATGTTTATAAAAGTCAGCAACTTCATAATTCCTTTCATAAGGAATTTTAGAACGTGAAAAATATAAAGCGTAATAATCTTTATCAAAAACAACTTTTACCATATTGGGGTCATCTTTGTCATCTTCAGCTCTTACAAATGTTGCCAGAGTAGTTATATCTGCATTTTTATCTTCTTTTAATCCTGTTATAACTTCTTCTACACAAAGAGGGTCGATTGTTGGCTCATCTCCTTGTAAATTAATTATAATATCAAATTCAGGATGTCTTTCTGCTACTTCTGCAATTCTATCGCTTCCACATTTGTGATTTTCTGATGTCATTTCAACGTTTGCACCAAAAGCTTTTGCCGTATCATAAATTTCTTGATTATCTGTTGCAATAATTACTGCATCTGCTCCTTTTACCAATGATGCTCTTTCCCATACCCATTGAATAATCGGTTTATTACATACTTTTATCAATGGCTTACCGTTTAATCTTTTAGAATTATATCTTGCTGGAATTATTATTGCTGTTTTATTCATTTTAATCCTCTCTTTCCACAACAAAAGCAACCCATTCTTTTTCTTGTGTTTTTTCTAATATTTTTAATTGGTTATCAATGATTGCATCATAGACTATTGCGGCTTTTTCATCAAGAATACCACTTAAAACAGCTTTACCTCCTTTTTTCAAAATTCTTTTAATATCTGGCATAATATCTCTCAAAACATTATGCAAAATATTTGCTGCAATAAAATCATATTTGTTATCAGTAAGTATATCTATTGTTGCTGTTTGAAAATTAATGTTAGTACAGTTTATTTTTGCATTTTGAATTGCTGTTTCAACAGCTGTTTCATCGTTATCCACTGCATCAATAATTTGTGCTCCTACTTTTGCAGCACATATTCCCAATATACCTGAACCACAACCTATATCGGCAAATGTATCTTTTCCTTTTACGTATTTTTCAATTGCAGATGCACAAAGTCTTGTTGTAGCATGTGTACCTGTACCAAAAGCATTACCGGGATCTAATATAATAACTTTTTCATCATCTTGAGGTTCATATTGTTCCCAACTTGGACAAATTACAATTTTATCTGTAATTTTAGATGGTTTCCAATGCTCTTTCCATTTTTTTGACCAATCTTCATTCGGCTGTTCTGTAATTTCTATATCCCAACTTCCAATATCTTCATTAAAAATAGATTTTTCAATAAGTTCATCACGTTTTTTATGAAAAAAAAGCTGAATACTTTCATAATCAATATATTCATCTGTTATATAAGCTTTAATAACATCATATACGGATTTTACAAGTTTAGTTTTCTTAAATTCCTCTACACCTGTAATAATGCCTTCACATTGAAAATTTTCGTTGAAAATATCACAAACAATATCAGCACAAATTGGATTAATTTTAATTGCTATTTCGTGATAAATTTTCATTTTGCAAAAACACCTTTGCTTCTGAATTTATCATATCTGTCATTACGCAGTTCTTCTGCTGATTTAGACATTAATTCTTTTAAATTTTTAACAATTTTTTTCTTAATATTTTTTGCTGTTAAATCATAATCATAATGAGCCCCACCTTGAGGTTCCTTAATTATATCGTCAATTATATTAAATTTTAATAAATCATCAGCTGTAATTTTTAGTGCTGATGCTGCTTTATCTGCCAATGCTGCATCTCTCCATAAAATTGATGCACAACCTTCAGGTGAAATAACTGTATAATATGAGTGCTCAAGCATTAAAACTTTGTTTGCTACTGCTAACCCTAAAGCTCCACCCGAACAACCTTCCCCTGTTATTATAGCTATAACAGGAACTTTTATTTTCGCAAGTTCTGCTAGATTTACTGCAATTGCAGTTCCTTGTGCCGTTTCTTCTGCCTTTATTCCCGGATATGCACCTGGAGTGTCAATAAGTGTTATTATAGGCATATTAAATCTTTCTGCATGCTTAAAGAGTCTTAAAGCCTTTCTGTAGCCTTGTGGCTGTGGCATTCCAAAATTATGTATTAAATTTTCTTTTGTTGATTTTCCCTTATATGTTCCTATAAGCATTACAGGAATTCCATCAATGGTAGCCGGTCCACCAGCTATTGCTCTATCATCTGTACCTTCTCGATCCCCATGAAATTCTATAAAATTTTCTGAAATTCTCTCAACCAAATCTTTAAAATTTGGTCTTTCTGGATGTCTTGCTATTTGTATTTTTTGAGATGGTGTTAAATTGTTATATAATTCATCTGCAAAAGTTTCTGCAGCTTTTTAAATTTTTGAATTTCTTCTTCATTGTCAGACATTTGCTCTATTTCCTGTAATTCATTGATTTTTTCTCGTAATTCATATAGAGGTTTTTCAAACTTTAACATTAACATAATTTAAACCTCCACTTTTACTTTTTTAGATTTGGTAACTGTATTCTTTTTTGTTGCAGTATTCTTTTTTATTTTTTTATTATCTTCTTCATTTTTTTCATAAGGTTTATGTAGTTTTAATACCTTTGAAATAGTTGATTTTAAATCTTTTCTTGATGATAAAATATCGATTTGTCCATATTTCATAAGATATTCGGCTGTTTGAAAATCAGATGGCAATTTTTGCTTTATTGTCTGTTCAATTACTCTTCTACCTGCAAAACCTATTCTTGCACCTTGTTCGGCAATGATTACATCTCCCAATGTAGCAAAACTTGCTGTTACTCCACCAAACGTAGGTTCCGTTAAGACTGTTATATACAAAATACCTGCTTCATTAAGTCTTGCTACTGCACAGCTTGTTTTTGCCATTTGCATTAAGCTTAAGGCACTTTCTTGCATTCTTGCTCCACCTGATGCTGTTATCGCAATCATTGGTATTTTGTTCTCTAATGCATATTCCATTGCTAGTGTTATTTTTTCACCTACAACACTTCCCATTGAACCACCCATATATTCAAAATCCATAATTGCGGCTGATACTGTTTCACCGTCAATTTTGCCTACTCCACACCTTACAGCTTCTTTAAGATTCGTTTTTTCGTTTGCGGCTTTAAGACGATTTTTGTATGTTTCTGTATCCTCAAATTCTAATGGATCAGTGGGTAATATATTTGTGAACATTTCGTTAAATGTTCCATCGTCAAAAATTTGTTTTATTCTAGTTTCTGAATTTATTCTAAAATGATAATTACATTGTGGACAAACATTCATATTGTCCTCAACTTCTTTTTTTAATAGTTGTGCATTACAATTATAGCATTTTATCCATAATTTACCGATACTATCATCTATTTGAGTTTCTTCTAATTCTCTATGTGCAATTTGTAATTCTTTTCTCTTATTAAACCAATCTTTTATTGTCATATTTCATCTCTTTCAATAAAATTTTAACAGATATTTTTTATTCAGGCAAAAAAGTTACATTTTTTCCGGTGCAGAGGCTCCAATTAAAGTCAAACCTGATTTTAATACTATTACAACCGATTTTATTAATGCAAGTTTTGCCTTTGATAATTCTTTATCGTCTGATAGTATTCTTACAGACGAATAAAATTTATGAAATGTTGCTGCTAACTCTCTTAAATATTTTGTTATCAAATATGGTGTATAATTTTTAGCTGCATTAATTACAACTGTTTTGTATTCTATTAATTTTTCCACAAGTTTTTGGATTTCTTCTGCTTCTTTTTCATCATGCCAAAGTAGATTAAGTCTTATATTAGAATATTTATCGAAATAATTATCTAATTCGGTTAGTGAAAATATTGCCGGTAAAACTTTATTATTAACCGTATCTTGTCTTTCATTAACAGCATTTCTTAATATTGAACAAGCTCTCGCATGTGCATATTGAACATAAAAAACAGGATTTTCATCAGTTTTTGATTTAGCAAGTTCTACGTCAAATTCCAATGTATTATCAATATCTCTCATAATCATCCAAAATCTGGTAGCATCAACACCCACTTCATCAATTAAATCTTCAAGTGTAATCATTTTAGTACGTTTTCCCATTCGTACTTGTTCACCTTTTATACTAAGATTTACAAGTTGTCCAAGTAATACAATTAAAGATTCAGGATTATTCCCAAGAGCTTCGATTGAAGCCTTCATTCTTGCTATATATCCATGATGGTCAGCTCCCCAAATATCAATCAATTTTGTAAAACCTCTGTTTAATTTATCATAATGATATGCAATGTCTGATGTTAAATATGTATAACTTCCGTCAGTTTTTTTTATTACTCTATCTTTTTCATCTCCATATTCTGAAGATTTGAACCATAACGCACCATCTTGTTCATATAGCTTACCTTTATCTTTTAATTCATCAAGACATTTTTGCACAAGACCTCTTTCGTGTAATGAAGTTTCCATAAAAAAATTGTCAAAATGAGTTTGAAATTTTTCTAAAAGTGATTTTTGCTTTGATAGCATATCAGATTTTGCAAATAAACAAAGTTTTTTATGCGTTTCTGTATCTGCTTCAGGTAAATTTTGCTCTGCTAATTTTTCAGATAATTCAGGATTCTCTTGAATAAATTTTTTTGCACAATCTATTAGATAATCTCCAGTATAGTATGATTTTATTTTTTCTTCATCTTCAGGAAAATTAATTTTGATACCTTGTTCCTGCAAAACTCTAATATAAAGCGAACGACCAAGATTATTAATTTGATTTCCTGCATCATTTACATAAAATTCTTGATAAACATCATAACCACAAAGCTTCATTACGTTAGCAAGTGTACTGCCAACTGCAGCCCATCTGCCATGTCCAATATGAAATGGACCGGTTGGATTTGCACTAACATATTCAATCATTACTTTCTCGTTATTACCGGTATTGTTTTTTCCATAATTTGTTTTTTGTTCTAAAATTTCTTTTATTGATTGATTTAATACCGAGAAAAGTGCATCTTTTTTTATTTTAAAATTAATATATCCACCAACTAAACTTATTTCAAATTTATCTGTATTTATTTGAGTATCTGATTTTGTATCTATGTATCCAATATATTTTATAATGCATTTTGCTGTATCTAAAGGTGATTTTCTAGTATATCGACATAAACATGATACATTAATTGCATAATCACCAAAATCACGATTTTTAGGTGTTTCTATATGAAAATCTGGTATTTCATGTAAATTTTCAATAGCTCCATTTCCTATGGCTGTTTTGAGAGCTTTTACTACAATATTTAAACATTCGTTTTTCAACATATTTTATATTTCCTTAGTTGCTTAATATATTAACAAAAAAATTTATACTTAATGTCTATGTATCCATGTACCATTCGGAAGCTATTCTTTCGGTATGATGCCAAGGCGTTGCTTTCAAATTCATATAATATCCACAATGTGCACAAATATTTTTAGGTTTTCTATAAAAATCGATAATTTCATCAATAGAACTTACCCTATATATATCAAGTTTATCGTCATCATACAAAGGTATCTGTTTATCTTTAAAATTATGATTTAAAAAACGTATGCAACCTTGCATTGCACAAGTATATAAATTTCCATTATCAAGCATTGAACAAATTACTTTATCATTACATTTTTTATACGTTTCGTTTTTATCAAATATAGCTTTTGTTGATAGTTGTGTGTTCATGAAAGTATCAGCCGTATGATATTCTTTTAAATCTGCATTATATTTTTTAGCATTTGCTTCGGCAATATCAAAATTTTTTGGGTAATATTCGCATTTAATATATCTTGTAAATTTTACTTTTATATCATACTTGCCTGCAGCTTTCCAAAATTTTTCACTCATATCATTTAGTTTAAGACCATTGGTAATGATTGATATTTCAGAAAGTGGAAAATAATGCCTTACAATTGCCATAAGTTTTTCGATTTTTTTATGTAGTGTAGGTTCTCCTCCAATGAAAAAAATTTCTTTTATTTTTCCTTTTGTAACTTTGGCAAGTTGTTTTACATCTTTTTTAAAAACATCAACGGGCATTTCATATACAGGAGCAAGAGGTGCAAAATGGTCGCAGCTTGCACAATCTAAATTGCAATGGTAACAAATAGGAATTTCTATATGTGGAATATGTTTGTCTGTTTCTTTAAAATTTTTATTTGAGTTCTCACTATTACAACCACTTAAAATAAATCCTGATAAAGCACATAGTCCACATGTTTTTATAAAATCTCTTCTTAACATAAAACCTACTTTCAAAATAATT
>JAFQYI010000137.1 GCA_017406505.1 bacterium | reverse complement strand
TTTATCTAATTTAGGAGCGACAATTGTTTCAATAAGAGTTCCTGATAAAAACGGAAAAATTGTTGATATTACACAAGGATATACTTCTGCTGAAAAATATACAGATTTTCCTGTTGGTCATGCCGGAGGTACTATAGGTCCTTGTGCAAATAAAATTGATTATGGAACTTTTGTACTTAATGGTAAAAAATATGAATTAGAAAAAAATAAAGATAATGGACGAGTTTATTGCCATGGTACTAATAATTGTTTAGATATAAAAAAATGGGATTATTCATTTATTAAAAATGGAATTAAATTTTCATATTTTAAAAAAGAAGGAGAAGGTGGTTTCCCGGGAAATACACACATTGATGTTTCATATATTTTAGAAGATAATAATGAATTAAAAATTATATATGAAGCAACGACAGACAATGATACTGTTTTAAACTTAACTAATCATGCTTATTTTAATCTTGATGGAGAAGAAAATGCTGAAGAGAATTCTGTTTTAGAGCATATTGTAGAATTTCCTGCATCATCTTCTTTTGCAGTAAATAATGAAATTGCTATTCCGTCAGGAGAGATTAAAAATGTTGAAAACACCCCGTTTGATTTTAGAAATCCTGCAAAAATCAAGGACAGAATAAATTTGAATGATGAACAATTAAAAATTGGTTCAGGTTTTGACCAAAATTATTGTATTGATGGATATGACGGAAAAAAATTGATTGATATTGCGAATATAAAATCAGACAAAACGGGAATTGTTTTAACAGTTTCAACAAATTTACCTGGATTTCAATTTTATACAGCCAATCATTTAGGAAAACCAATACAGCCATTGGGAAAATCAGGGAAACAATATCAAAAACGTTCTTCTTTATGTGTAGAACCTCAATTTTACCCAAATGCAATAAATATTGAGAATTTTGAAAAGCCAATTTTGAGGAAAAATCAAAAATTTCAAAGGGAAATTGTGTATAAATTTGGAATAAACTAGTTATTTTTATTTGTTTGCTGATTGTTCAACTTTGTCACAACTTTTTCAATATAAAAAAATATATAAAATACAGTTTTCTATTTTTTAAGATAATTCAGAAATAATGTTGAATATTGATTTTATATTATTTAAAGAAATCACAAATTTTTTTATCTTCTTTTTTTACAAAATATTTTTTTAATTTTTTCAAAAATGCAAACGGATTTGTTTTTAAACTTTGCTCTAAAACTGCTTTTTCAATCAAAATCCTATTATATACAATATTAGCTTCATTTGATTCGTCTAATCTTGATTTTAAATTTTCTAATTTAACTTTACATAAATTAATAGAATTTTTAGTTTTTTCTGCCATATTTTTTTTCATTCCATTTTTCCTGACTATGCACTCTCTCGTGTTTGTATTTTAATAATAACAAAAGTCTGAAAATTTTTCTCACCTAAAAAGATTAAAACATGATAATATACTTTAAATAACCTATCAACAAACAATTTAGTAAATAAATATGTGAATATTCAATTTATAATTATATAAAATGCAAATAAGTAATCAAAAAATAAAAATTTTAATAATTAGAAGAAGTGCTTTAGGTGATACTATTCATACACTTCCTCTTGCTGCAGCTTTGCGTGAAAAATTCCCTAATGCTCAAATTGACTGGGTTGTAGAAAGTAAAGCTGCTCAATTTATTCTCGATAATCCTATTTTAAATAATGTTTTTATCATTAATAAAAAAAATAATATTTTAAAAGAATTTTTAAAATTAATACCTAAAATACGTAATGAAAAATATGATATTGCCATAGATACACAACAATTACTGAAAAGTGCTATTATTTTAGGACTTTCCGGAGCAAAAAGAAAAATAGCATTGTCTGATGGCCGCGAATTTTCCGGCATTTTCGCAAATGAAATTATATCAACAAATCGTAGACAGTTTGATGTCAATTATCACGTGGTAAATAGAAATCTTGAAATTGCAAAATATTTAGATGCAGATTCTCAAAATATTAAATTTATTTTGCCGGAACCTTCTCAAAATACTATCAATAAAACTAAACAATTTTTATTAAAATTAAACCCTGATAAAAAAACTGTAATTATATCTCCTGAAACAACTTGGGATAATAAACATTGGCTTGTGCAAAATTGGCAAGATATAATTGATTTTCTAAAAAATAAAGTTAATATTATTTATACCGGAACAAATAATGACAATGATTTATCAGAGAAAATTTTATCTAAATTTTCTCAAGATAATATAATAAATTTGAAAGGAAAAACTAATCTTGAAGAATTGACTGAAATTTTTAAATGTGCAGATTTAGTAATTACTCCTGACTCCGGTAGTGCACATATTGCTTGGGCAACAGGAATTCCAGCAATAATTACTTTGTTTTTTGCAACTTCTGCTAAACGAACTGCTCCATTCGGTTCTAAATACTATTCTGTTCAAGCAAATTGCACTTGTTCGCCTTGTATGAAAAAAAAATGCAAATATAATGGTATCCATCAAAATAAGTGCATTTCTTCTATTAATTCTAAAGAAATCATAAAAATTGTAAACAAAGTATTACAATTTGAATAAGAACGTTGTATAATTATTTTGGTTAAAGTATGAGGATTGTATCATTTTTTCGCAATTAAAAGGTTTTTTTGAAAAAATTAAACAGGTTGATAATAATATTTCGTCTATTAGTGCTATGGACGTTTATAAACGTAATATCGAACTTGAAAACGAAATTAAAGAAAAAACAGAAGAATTAAATAAAGCTAATAACACAATGCTTACAATGAGCAGTATTTGGGATATGATGAATTCTTCTGAACCTCTTACAAATGTTTTAGATACTATTGTCAATTCTCTTCAATCACATATGGGGTATATAAATACTCTTGTTCTTACAAAAGAACTTGATGAAAATGGACACTATTTTCTTGTAAAATCTCATTCTGACAGTAAAGTTATTTCTAAATTCCAAGAAAATAATAAATTAATGTCTATAAAAGAATTTCATATACCATATAATGAAAATTTTATTTTGGCTCAAGCATTAAAAGAACATAAAATTCAAACATCAACTGATATTACAAATGTTCTACATGGTGTAATGTCAGGATTATCTCATGAATTTGTACAAGAAGTAATTAGAACAACAAAAAGTAAATCAATTATTGTCGTTCCGTTATATAGAAAACAAAACGAAAGTTATATAAAAGATTTTGAATTTGGCTGCTTAATGGTTTTTTCTGAACGTTCAGATGTTGCCAATACTGAAATCAATTTTTTAACGGTTTTTGCCAATCAAATAGAGTTAGCAATTACAATAGCAGCTTTATTTGAAGAAGTTAGAAAACAAGCTGTTACAGATCCTTTAACAGGTCTGTATAATCGACGCTATTTTGAAGAAAATATAAACAGAGAAGCAGAAAGAGCTTTAAGATTAGGTCAGCCTTTCTCTCTTGTTTCTTTAGATTTAGACCATTTAAAAACTATTAACGATACATACGGACATCAATATGGAGATGTTGCAATCAAAACAATTTCAGATGTTTTAAAACAAAAAGCTCGTTCAATTGATATTCCCGCAAGAATCGGTGGTGAAGAATTTAATGTTTTATTACCAGGAGTTGATTCTTATGGAGCAATGATGGCTGCTGAACGAATAAGAGCAGCTATTGAAGCTACCCCTTTGGAAAAAATAGGTAATGTTACTGCAAGCATTGGGGTTGCTACATTTTTAGAACACAGTAAAAACGTTTTTGAACTTACAGAACTTGCTGACCAGGCAATGTATCAGGCTAAAATAAATGGCAGAAATCAAGTTAAAATGTCCCAAAAACAAAAAGAGGTTAATTGGCAAAAAGTTGCTGTCAATGCTTTTTTGGATATTATTTCAAAACAAAGAGTTCAAATTCCTCCGGATTTAGCAGGGGATATTACTGCCAGATTAAGTTCTGTATCTATTCAAGATAAAGATGCAAAAGAAGTAATTTATTCGGTTGTTGATATAATTACACAATCTTATAATTCTACTTATCAAAGTGGTTTTACAAAATCAAAGCTTATGCTTGCTGTAAAACTTGCAAAAGCTATGAATATGAAAAATATAGAAATTGACAAGTTAAAAATTGCTATATTGCTATATGATATTGGAAATATTATGATTCCTGAAAATATTTTTAGAAAAGAAGATGCTTTGACAGAAGAGGAAAAAGAATTAATAAAATCACACCCTGTTATAGCGGCAAGAGATATTTTAAAACCAATTAGCAGTATTCAAGATATTATTCCAATTATAGAAAAACATCACGAAAATTGGGACGGTTCCGGTTATCCGGGAAATGCTTCCGGAAAAGATATTCCTTTAGGTTCTCAAATAATATTACTCGTAGATGCTTATTATGCTTTAACACAGGATAGACCTTACCGAAAAGCTTTTGACATTGAAAAAGCTGTTGAAATAATTCAACAAGGTGCCGGCATAAAATGGAGCGTTGAACTCGTAGATAAATTTATACCTCTAGTTAAACATGAAACAGAATAATGAACATTTGCTTACAGCTTTATATCAATGGATTACAACATATCAAAATAATCCGATTTTAAAAGATACTTCTAAAGTATATAATATAAAGTACGATTGTTATATTGACAGTTCAATTAGAGAACCTTTGTCTTTTACAGTTTTTGAGCTATCTGATAAGGGTGAACTATTGATTGATGATACAAGCAAAATTATATCGAGCGAAGCTGCTTTTTTCTTATTTGTTAATCCGAAAACAGGCTGGCTTTTTGCTATTAAAAATACTTTAGAAAATCAAAAGAAAATAATAACAAAACAAGCTATACAAAATTTTAAAATAAAAATTATCGAAAATATACCATGACATAGACTTTTGTTTTTATATATATAAGTATAATTCCTATAGTTATTGATAAAATATAAAATATAACTTATAACTTCCACTTTTCTTTTAATTTGTCTAAACTTCCGTCTTTTTTCATTTGATTCAAGATATTATTAATAGTTATTAATAATGTTTTAGATTCATCGGAATTTTTCATAGCAATACCATAAGATTCGATTGTATATCTTTGTGGCAAAATTTTATAATCCGAATTTTTAAGAACTGTGCCGATTAATAATGCGTCATCAGATATAAAAGCTTCTCCTTGTTTTTCAGCAAATGCTTGTATACAATCTTTAAATGACTTGAAACCAACCATTATTGCACCGGGTGCATATTTTTTTATTGTTGATTCAGCTGTTGTATTCATGTGAATGATAACTTTTTTTCTGTTTAAATCTTTGATACCTTTTATTTTGCTATCTTGTCTTACCAGAATTGCTTGTCCTGCAATATAATATGGTTCAGAAAACAATGTTGTAATTTTTCTTTGAGGAGTAATAGTTGTAGAAGATATTAAAAAATCAACTTTCCCTGATGCAACTAACGATATGGCATTATAGCCATTTGTTTCTATATATTCTATTTTTGTATCAGTACCCAAAATATTTTTGGCAATCTTTTTTGCAATTTCAACTTCAAAACCATCCGGTTCATTTTTTTCATTCAAGAAACTTAATGGTTTTGTTTCAAAACTGATTCCAATTTTTACAGAATCTCTATCTTTTATAGTTTGTAATAAGTCTGATTGATTATTTTTATCATTATTATTACAACCACTAAAAAATATTATTGAAAACAACAATAATATAGAAATAAAATAAAATTTTTTTTGCATGATTAACCTCTTTAATTTGTTAATTATCTAAAAGTATCAGATGTTTAAATTTATTGATATCCATTGGTCTGCCATATAAAAATCCTTGAACGTTTTGACAGCCAATATTCTTTAAAAATTCAGATTGTTCAAATTTTTCTACACCTTCAACTATAGTTTGAATATCTAATTTTTTAGTAATATTTAATATACTTTCGACAAAAGTATATCTACCATCTTCTATATTGTCGTTAATTAAAGTCCTATCTATTTTTAGTATATCTACAGGAAAATTGCGTAATAAGCCAAAAGAAGATATATTTATTCCAAAATTATCAATAATAATCTTAAATCCTAAAGATTTTAAATTATTTACAATATCAATAAATTTATTTTTATCTTCAAAATAGGCTTTTTCTTTAAATTCCAATTCAAGTAAGTAAGGTTCTATTTGATATTTTTGGGTCAATTGATTTAATTCATCAATGAAAGCATCATTATATAAATGTTTATTTGATATATTTACTGAAATCGGAAATAATTTTTCTTGAGCAGATTTTCTGGCAGATAGAAATTTACAAACTTCTTCCCAAATATATTTATCTAATTCATATATTAATCCATTATTTTCACAAAATGGAACAAAATCTAATGGAGGAATAATTCCTCTTTCTGGGTGAATCCATCGAACAAGAGCTTCTGCACCAGTTACTTCTTGAGATAACAAATTGATTTTGGGTTGTAAATACATTGTAATTTGATTATTTTGTAATGCTGATAAAATTTCATTAGTAATACTTTCATTTTGGGAATCATGATTTTTTAATTCATCAGAATAAAACATGATATTTTGTTCATTAGCATTTTTACTAGCATATTTTTCTGCAAGCAAAGCATTCTTATACATAATTTTAATGTCAGAAAGTTCATTTTTGATAAGGAATACGCCAAAGGTTAATAATATATTCACTTTTACCTGCAAGTCTTTATTCTTAGCTAAATCATAAACTATTGTCTTGTTGTATTCTTTAATATCATTTTCAATCTCAAGGATAAACCTGCTTATATAATCTTTATTTTGTGATTTATATAAAATAAGATGATAAGAGTCAGAATATCTTGTTAAAATACAATTATTAGGAAGCCGTTTATTAATTATAGAGTATATATCTTTTAAAATATCAAAATATTTGTATTCATCATACAAATTCAAAATATTATCCGAATTAGTAATATTCATAGCAATTATTGAATATTTATCATTTGTGTATGTTGTCAATATTTCTTGAGAATCTAAAATGAATTTGGCAAGATTATTATTTTGCGTAATATCATCAGTGAAAGCAACTTGTTGAATTATGTTTTCATTTTTAGAAAATATTGAATTTGTATATTTTAAAACAGAAACTAGTATTGTAAAAATAGCAAAAATTATTACGCTTAAAATGCCAAGTAATGTGTTAATATGAAGCATAAGTACATCAAGTGGTACATCAATTAATACGTAAGAATTGTTGTTGCCAATAAATCCAAAAGAAGCAATATATATTTTTCCATCTAATCCTTTAAACCAAAAAGACCCATATTCTTTAGTTTTCAAAAATTCTTTTATTTCATCTTTTGAATGTCCTAAGATTTTTATTTTAGTATCAAAAAAATTATTAAAATTATTTATATCATTTTGTGATTTAACAATATAGTTTCCATCAGAATCAACGACGTGAGTATAGCCTTTTCCGTTATAACTGTTTAAATCTAAAATTTTTTCAAAAATATCTGAATCAATACTATATCCTAAAACACCAATTATTTGATTATTTTTATTATAAACAGGAGCAAAGTAATTATTTATAAAACCAGAACCGGCATCAGAATTTTCAATTGTTTCAGAAAAACATGGATTGCCGGATAAAGCACTTGAAAAACATGGTTTATTATACCAATTTTCTTTTGGTAACTGCCCCATTTTATCACTGTATATTAACGCTGTTCCATCAGAAGAAGCAAATCCTATTTTATAATATTTATTTTGTTCTGCATTGACCCTAAGAAACTTCAATATGTCAGAGTTTGAAAAAGAGGAATTCAAAGACATTTTTAATGACAAATCTTTTAAATCATTAATATGAGATTTTATTCTGCCTCTAATATTAGAAGAAGTTTGCATAACTGCTTGCTGTAAATACGTTTCAACGGACTTATATTCATTTTTCAACATATATTTTGTAAATAAAAAAGCACTTAATAGCAGTAAAAAAATTATAAATGCAGAAATTCTGTATATTCTTCGTATCAAAATATCTTTATTACTGCAAAATTTATAATGAGTCATATCACACGTACCTTTATAAATAATTTTAATATTGCCGATATTGAAATGCAACAATTTATAATAAACGTAAAGGAATATAAAGAAATAAATTTTTATAATAAAAATTTTATGGTAGACTAAAAAGGGAGATATTATGACAAAATTTGCAGTTAAGCTTTTAAAAAATAAATACTATCCTTTACAAATACCGGAATCAATAGAAGTTCAACATGGACAATATGTTTTGGTTAATACTGATAAAGGAGAGGAAGCTGTAAAAGTTTTTGCAGTATCACCTCAAATTTCTGAAGTATGGGAAAAATATAAACCGGAAACACTGACTCTTATAAGAGTTTTAAATCAAGATGAAGTAAAAGAACTTGATAAAATAAGAGATGAAGAAAATGAAGCATACAAAATATGCAAAAATTTAATTGAAAAACAAAATTTGGCAATGAATTTAATTGATTGCAAATATACTTTTGATAAAAAGAAAATTTCATTTTACTATACGGCACCTGATAGAGTTGATTTTAGAAATCTGCTAAAAGAATTAACACAAATTTTTAAAAGAGTTCGAATAGATTTAAGACATATAGGAGTGAGAGATGAAACCTCTTTATGTCAAGGATGTGGACTTTGTGGTCAGCCTTTTTGCTGCTGCACATTTAAACGACAATTTGAATCAATTAATATAAAACTTGCACGTGATCAAGGTATGCCGATTACACCCGGAAAAATTTCCGGCACATGTGGAAGATTACTTTGTTGCTTGGATTATGAATATGCAAACTATGTAGAAGAAGCTAAAAAAATGTCGCCTGTCGGCTCTGGTGTTATTACTCCTGATGGGTTGGGTATTGTTGCTTCTGTTAATTTCTTGAGCGAAAAAATTACTGTTAAACTTCAAGATGGTAAAACAAAAGAATTTACAAAAGATGATATTGAAATGGTTGATGCTGATTTGAATATTAAACTTGATAATCCAATCAATTATGAAACAGATGAATACTCTTCTGCTGAAATAAAACAACTTGAAGATGATAGAAACAGTTCAACAGGAAATGTTTAATATATTTTTTACATATTAAGATATTATAAAAATTATTGATTTTGGTGTTATTTAGTAATAACATTTTTATTATGGATACTAAAGATGCAATTGTTATATGTGATTTTGACGGTACAATTACAAAAGTAGATTGTATTAATGATTTTTTAAATCGTTTTGCAGATAAAAAATGGCTTGATATAGAACAAGATTGGGTTAAAGGCAAAATTAGCACAATTTCGGCTATGAAAAGTCAATTCGGTTTAATAAAGAATATGACCGAAAAAACGTTATCAGAATTTTTCGATTCTGTAAAAATTGATGAATTTTTTAAAGATTTTTATACAATGGCAAAAAATAATGATATAAAAGTTGTAATTGTGAGTGATGGCTCTGAATTTTTTATAAAAGAAGTACTTAAACGGCATGATATCAATGATATTGATGTTTATTCCAATAAATTTGAATTTAAAAACGGACAATTTTTAATAGATTTTCCATATCATAAAGATTCTTGTAAAAGAAAATCAGGTACATGTAAATGTAGTTTTATAAAAAAATTTAAACAAATTTACAAAACCGTATATTACGTTGGTGACGGCGTTTCGGACTTTTGCCCTGCAAATAAAGTTGATTTTTTATTTGCAAAAAATAAACTTTCGGAATATTGTCAAAAAAAGAGTATTCCATATATAAACTATACCGATTTCAATGAGGTAATAAATAATGATAAATTTAGATATAGACTTATTAACAGATGAAGAATTGTTAGAAAAGGACAGTAAATATTGTTCTTTCGGAGATACTGTTCATTATTCAAAAGAACCCAAAGTTTTCCATAATTGCGAAGGTTCTTATATGTATGACAGCAAAGACACACCTTATTTGGATTTACAAATGTATTTTTCAGCTGCAAATTTTGGATATAAAAATAGACGAATTATTGACGCTGTAATAGAACAAATGAATACACTTCCTCAAATAACACCAAAATATGTTCATAAATATAAAGTTCTTTTATCAGAAAAACTATGTAAGGCATGTGAAGATAGATTTAATGAAACAGGCAGAGTAAATTTTAACGTTGGTGGTGCACAAGCTGTTGAAGACGCTATAAAACTTGTCAGAAAAGCAACAAAAAGAAACAGTTTTTTCGCATTTCAAGGAGGATATCATGGTAAAACAGTAGCAACAACAGCAATATCATCTAATTTTAAATATCGTGAAAATTATGGACATTATGGAGATAGAGCTCATTTCGTACCATTTCCGTATTGTTTCAGATGTCCTTTTGATAAAAAGTGTGATAGTTGTGATTTTTACTGCGTAAAACATTTTGAAAAACAATTTGATAGTGAATACAAAGGTCTAATAGATCCATCGACTAATGAAACGGAATATAAAGCATTTATAGCAGAACCTGTGCTTGGAACAGGTGGATATATTAATGCACCTGCCGGATATTTTCAAGAATTAAAAAAAGTTCTTGATAAATACGGTATTATGTTTGTAGATGATGAAATACAAATGGGCTTTTATAGAACAGGAAAGCTTTGGTCTATAGAAAATTATGGAATCACTCCTGACGTTATTACCTTTGCAAAATCATTAACAAACGGCATGAATCCATTATCAGGATTTTGGGCAAAAGAAAAGTATATTAATCCTGAACAATTCCCACCTGGAAGTGCACATTCTACATTCTGTTCAAATCCTATTGGTGCAAGAGCCGGATATGAAGTAATGAAGCTTATTGAAGATGAAAATTTTGATATTACTGTACCAGAAAAAGGAAAATATTTCCTTGAAGGATTACAAATGTTAAAAGCAAAGCATAAATGTATTGGTGAAGTCGGTGGTTTAGGACTTGCATTGAGGGCTGAGCTTGTTGAAGAAGATGGTATTTCACCAAATAAAGATTTATGTTCTAAAGTTCTTGCCGAAGGACTCAAAGGAGATTTAACATATAATGGTAAAAAATGTGGATTAATATTACATAATGGAGGTTTCTACAAAAATATTATTACATTTGTACCAAGTCTTTATATAACAAAAGAAGAAATTAATATGGCAATTGACTTACTTGATGAACTGTTATCGAGGTGTGAATAGTTTTGTCATCAGGATTTGAACTCATTCAAGAAAAAAAATCAAAAAGGGCTGTTTTGATGTTTCATGGACTGACGGGCAGTCCTTTTGAGATGAAAAAATATGGCGATTTTTTATTCAAAAATGGATTTGATGTATATGGAGTGTGTTTACCCGGGCATGGTGAGTTTCAATCAGAAATTTACACTGTTACATATCAACAATGGATTGATTTTGCTGAAAACAAATTAATTGAGTTGTTAGATAAATATGAAGAAGTTTTTCTTTCCGGATTGTGTTTGGGGGCTGTTTTATCTACAGCATTAGCAGAAAAATTTTCTAATAAAATAAAAGGTATTGTTTTACTTTCAACAACATTATATCTTGATGGTTGGCGATTGCCGTGGTATAAGTTTTTGATGCCATTAGGATTACATACTATTTTTAGATATTTTTACACATATCCTGAATGCGAACCTTATGGTGTTAAAAATGAAAGAACAAGAGCTTCTATAAAAAGAATTTTGGCAAAACCAGATGTTGGAATGGATAATTTTCCGATGTGTGCATTCCATGAACTTTTAGAATTATCAAAAGTTGTTCGTTCAAATTTAAAAGAAGTTTTTACTCCAATATTAATCATTCATGCAAAAGAAGATGATTTGACAAGTATTAAAAGTTCTTATGAAGTTTATAATAATATATCATCTAAAGATAAAGAAATTATTATTTTAGAGAACAGTTATCATATGGTATTGTATGACAATGAAAAGGATTTTGTTTTTAATAAAGCACTAGACTTTTTTAATACTCATTCTAATTTTTTAGAGGCAGTATTATGATTATCAAAAGTTTTGTTTTATTAAGTATTTTATTATTTATATCTTTATTGTCCGGTAAATTGTATTTTTATAATCATAAAAATAGATTTATAAAAGAAAGAAGTGTAATGATAGGAGCATATTTATTGTTTTTATACATTGTATCGGCAATAATATCAATTTTTTACGTAGATGAATATGAAAAAATGGTCATGTTTATATGTGCAATTGCACCATTTATAATAGGGCATTATGCAACATATAAGAGATTATATTTTTATACTATTTTACAATTAATATTTATTTTATTTGGATTAATTATTTTGGTTATACCAAAATGAACTTTTTTGTGTTAATATCGTTAGATATAATGTAAGAAGTTTTGTGGAGAAATATATGAAAAAAATTATCATAATATTGGGAATACTTTCATGTGGAATGGCATCAAGTGCATCAATAAACCACCCAATGGAGGAAATGTTTAAGACCTGGATAGATACACCTATTAAAGAGGTGATAAAAAGTTGGGGAAATCCAACGGATATAGATTATAAGAGGGGACAAACAGTATATAAATGGGAAGAAGAAAGTTCACGATATATACCGGGAACGCAATTTCAGCAAAAATTGGAGTGTACAAGAAAGTTGATAGTAGATATATCAGGGAAAGTAGTATATGGGACATTTGATGGAAATGGTTGTCCATTTACTACAGAAGGTGCTAGTAAATGGAATAAACCTGAAAAAATTAAGTAAAATATTATTTTTACAAAAAATGAACATCATTAAATGTATCTTTAATAATTTCATAGATGAATACTTAAAAGGCTCTTTAATTAGAAATAAAGAGCCTTTTAAATTTAGATAAATATATGTTTATTATTAACCTATAAATTTAGTCATCAGCATGACCTGCTGTACCAAGAACATCTACCATTTTGTGTTTAACCATTTCTTTAACAGCAGTTCTACCAGGTCCCATATATTCTCTTGGGTCAAATTTTTCAGGATGTTCAATAAAGAATTCTCTAATTGTTGATGTCATTGCTAAACGTAAGTCAGTATCAATATTGATTTTTGCAACACCATGTTTTGAAGCATAATTTAGCATATCTTCAGGAACACCTTGTGCATCAGGTAAGTTACCACCAAATTTATTACATTTTTCAACAAATTCTTTTGGTACTGATGATGAACCATGAAGAACAATAGGATAATCACCAAATCCTGCTTCTTTTAAAGCATCTTTAATTTCTTTTAATCTTTCAAAGTCTAATTTCGCTTCACCTTTGAATTTGTATGCTCCATGTGAAGTTCCGATAGCAATTGCCAAAGAATCACAACCTGTTTGTTTTACAAATTCAACAGCTTCTTTTACATTCGTATATTTTGCATCCTTTGCAGAAACATTAACATCATCTTCAACACCAGCTAATTTTCCAAGCTCAGCTTCAACAGAAACACCTCTTTCGTGTGCATATTCAACAACTTTTTTAGTCACTGCAACATTTTCATCAAAGGGGAATCTAGAACCATCAATCATAACTGACGAGAAGCCACCATCAATACATGCCTTACAAATTTCAAAATCTGCACCGTGATCCAAATGAAGTGCTATAGGAACTGTCGTAGTAGCTAATGCAGCTTCTACTAATTTTATTAAATATGTTTGATTGGCATATTTTCTAGCTCCGGCTGAAACTTGTAAAATGATAGGTGAACGAGTTTCTTCAGCAGCTTCTGCAATACCTTGTAAAATTTCCATATTATTTACATTGTATGCACCAATTGCATAACCACCAGCTAATGCTTTTTTGAACATTTCGTTTGTTCCGACTAATTTTCTTTCGCTCATGATTTAATCTCCATGTATGCTATTACACAATTAAACCTACTACAAAAAATAGTTATTTACAAGAAGAAAATAATTAAATAAAAAAAACTTGCAAAAATTTTTGATTTAAAATAGAATATAGATGTAGAAGCATGCGGAAGTAGCTCAGTTGGTAGAGTACCTGCCTTCCAAGCAGGCTGTCGCGAGTTCGAGCCTCGTCTTCCGCTCCATTTCAAACATTAGAGTCGCAAGACTTTTACATATACCAAATTTAATGTCGCTATTATTTTTTTTGTTAAATGTTCACAATATGCTCACATTGTAAATTTTTTTCAAACAAGATAGCGGCATTATCTTCAACAGAAGCCAATATTTCTGACTAAATATCTGATGTTGTTGTTATTCTTGCGTGTCCTACATTCCTTTGTATTACCTTTAACGGTATGCCCGCCTTAACCGATAAATCTACATAAGTTCCTGTAATAAGTTGAGTAGTTCTCTCTTGGCGTTTAGTTTGCTATTTTTTGTAAAATGCCCTGTTTATAGGGGTTTTATTGGTCGGAAGTTGATGTGTCCTCAAAGTAGCAAACTACTCAGATGTATTTTAACGTCCAATTAGGCTTGAACGGATAGAAAGGGATTTTTTCCAAGTTGGCTTGCTGTTTGAGTTTTAGCGGTAGGAAGTAATCTTTTTATCCGTTCACCCTCCGGACTAAAACGGACTTTTTTTGGCTGAACGGTTAGAAAGAATTTTTTTCCAAGTTGGTATTTTAACATTGCAATTATTGACATTGGGCATTGTCAGGGGGTTGCACGGATAGATTGATTATTTGGGGCATCGTCCGTTTTGAAATCTTTGTCAAATTCTGTACAAAATCCTGTCAATTCCTGTACAAAATTTTTAAATGATACGAAACAGACACAAAAGTCGGAAGCGAAGTTCAATTTCTCTGACTTCTAAGTTAATGTGTTTGTGCCATGAAAAACGACAATAATATATATATTAATATTAAAGATATTGCTGAGGCTAAAGGTTTGACCTCAACTCGTGCAATTAGATTAAAATTGAACGATCCTGAATGCGGATATATTTCAAGAGAAGTAAAAGTTAATGGCGGCACAAGTTATGAAATATTGTATTCAAGTTTAGAACCTGAAACACAGGAACTGTTGAGAAAAAATAAAAAGAAATCAACAGCACTTATTCCGAAAAATTATCAGCCGCCACAGTTTGTTTCAGATAATGCAAAAATGGTGGCTAATTTTAGAATCAATATTGTTTTAGCATTAATCAAATTCAGGAAAAATTATCAAACTAAAAAACAAGCAGATTCTGATTTTTTAGATGCATATAATTCAGGTTTATTGCTCCCAAAAGCATATCGATTTATCGGGAGTATTTCAATCGGAACTCTGCATCGGTGGTTAAAGAAATATGAACAGCACGAAAATGCCGAATGTTTGCAACCTCAGTATAAATATAATAAGCAGGGGGAATATAATTCGATTTTAAATGATGAGATGAAATATATATTATTAACATTATTACTTCATCCGGGTCAGTACAATTACGGAAAAGCATACAAATTAACAAAAGAGATTTTAAGAAAAAAAGGTTATACAGAATTCCCATGTTATTTAACATTTAAAAGATTCGCAGAAAATTTTAGAAAAAATAATTATGCAGAATGGATTTTAAGACGAGAGGGAATGAAAGCATATCACGATAAAGTTGAACCATATATTGAACGTGATATTTCTAAAATTGAAGTCGGGGATGTAATTGTGGCAGATGGTCATGTGCTAAATTTTCAAGTTATTAATCCATTCACAGGCAAGCCAACGAGAGCAACACTCGTTGGCTTTTTAGATTGGAAATCAACGGCACTTGTCGGGTATGAAATTATGATGACAGAATCAACTCAATGTATTGCAAGTGCATTAAGAAATGCAATATTAAATCTCGGAGTGATTCCAAAAGTTGTATATCAAGATAACGGAAAAGGATTTAAAGCTAAATTCTTCCAAAACACAGATTTTGAAGAGGAGCAATTTAACGGAGTATATGCAAATCTAAACATATACTCCGTTTTCGCTAAACCATACAATGCTCGTGCAAAAGTAATCGAGAGATTTTTCTTGGAATTTCAGGAAGAGCTTGAAAAAGGAATGCCAAGCTACATAGGAACTTCAATCGAAACAAAACCTGCGTGGCTAAAAAGAGGAGAGCATTTACATGCAGAGTGGCATAAAAAATTAACCGGTAATCATATTCCGACAGTAGCAGAGGCATCTAAATATATTAATAGTTGGATTGAATTACACAATTCGCAGCCCTGTCCGAATAACGAAAGTATGACAATCAAAGAGATGTTAAATACTATTCAAAAGCAGAACATTCCTGTTCAAAGATTAGATGATTTGATGATGAAAACAGAATCAAGAACAATAAATAAACATGGAATAACATTTTTGAATATGCATTACAGGAGTGAGGCAATTCTCGGCATACGGGATAAAGTTAATATCCGCTATTCACTTTTCGATTTATCAAAAATATATGTTTATTCAACCAAAGGGGAATTTTTATGTGTTGCTCACAGAGTAGTTAAGGTTCACCCGATGGCGAGAGTTCTCGGTACTGTAAAAGATATGGAAGAATACAAACAGCAGTATAGAAAGCAGCAACAGATTAAAAACAAGCTGATAAAAAAAGTAAAAGCAACATTTCCGAAAGAGGAACTTCAGGTTTTAGATATTGAACCTGAACCAATTTACCAAATTGAAGAATTTGAACGAGAAAAACCAACTCGTGAACGGAAGTTGACCGAACGTGAGCAGCAGATGCAAAAACCGATGTTCAATTCAAATTATGAAAAATACGAGTGGTTTATGGCTCATGGATGCACAAATCCTGAAGACAGGAAATGGCTTGCTGATTACATAAGAAGTGACGAATTTAATGATTTATATGGAGACTAAATTATGAGAAAAACATTTGTTAAAACAAAAAACGTGAAAAAGTTTGTATCCCTTATGGACAGACTAAAAAAACTACCGCCGAATATTCCAAAACTTGCTCTTGTTTATGGTAACCATGGACTCGGTAAAACAAGGACATTGATTTGGTGGGCAACAAAAAACGATGCGATTTATATCAGGGCAAATAATGATATTACCCAAAATGGATT
>JAFQYI010000136.1 GCA_017406505.1 bacterium | reverse complement strand
TTTTATTTTAGGATTGGATTTAATTTGCTCAAGAAATTCATCAATTGGAAACTCCCACCTTTTTTTATAAGGAATTTCTATTACTTCTCCACCGGCAATATTTGCATAAAGTTTAGGCATGGAAAAAGATGGAGATACCGTAAGCATAGCATCACCATTTTCAATATAAGAATTAATTAAAGAAAATAATGCTTCATCTGCTCCATTTGTAACTTTTATATTATCTATTGAAACATTATTAATTTCAGCTATTTTTTTTGATAAATTACCATATAAAGGATATTTTAATAACTGCTCTTTCGTAATATTTCTCAGAACTTCAATTACTTTGTCCGATGTACCAAAAAGATTTTCATTTGCATCAATTTTTAAAGAATATTCTTCCTCAAAAAGAGATATATCATAAGGTATTGTATTTTTAACGGATTTTTTAGGTTCAATCATACTACTTCACGTAAAACTCAGCATTAACATTAGCTTTTATTTTAATTTTGCCTGGAGTAACAGATGTTTCAGGTTCTGCAAATTCTTCTGCAACATCAGACATAGCTTTCATCTGCATAGAAAAATTCCTATAATTTGAAGAATTATTCATTTGCGTATAACATGCAGTATTAATTGATTTTACAGCCTTAATTGATTGATTTGCCGATTTTGCAGCAACAGTTGCTAAGTCATAAGCTTCCCTTGTGGCTAAATAAACCAACTCTTTACATATAGAACCATCATTTTGATAAGAAAAGAATAATGAACCAACTTTATCAGCTCCTGCTTTTATAGCAGCATCTATCATTTTTCCTAATTTCTCCGTTGATTTTGTTTTTACGGTTATTGAATTAATTACTGTATAACCGGTAATTATACGTTTATTATTTTTATATGTATAATTAGGATTGGCAGTATAAGAACCTGTTCTTATTTCAATTAAATCAGATTCATTTGTATTGAATTTTTCAAGAGCTTTATAAATTTCAGCCATTGCAGCTTTATTTTCTGATGATGCTGTTTCTATTGTCTTTGCAGTGTTTTCTTTTGTAAAAGTTACTTCTGCAATATTTGGATATACTTCTTTTGTTTTTTCTGAACTTGTTGAAATATATCCTCTTTGCTCAGCAATTGTTTCCGAAGGAACAGCAAGTATACTACTTTGAGAAATTATCAAAATTGCACTTATTAATAAAAGAAATTTTTTCATTATTCCTCCGTATGATTATTTTCTTTATTTAATTCTTCTCTTTCTTTTTGAATTTTTTCTACAAATTCTTTGATTTCTTCTTCATTCATTGCACTATGGCAGCCAAAATGAAAACTTGGAAATCTTCCATTGAAAGCAAACCAAATTAAAAATACAATTGCCCATAACATTACCCCATGAATTAAAGACATTTGAGGCATATCTGTTATATATGGTGTAATCATATTCCATATATTCATTGCTATAAAGCCCGGAAAAACTGTAAATCCTGTAACCAAGCAACAAACAATAAAAATTGCAGTTAAAATCCCTTTAAACCCTCTTATTTCAATTATTCTACCATGTTTATTCATTATTCATCTACCAATCTTCTAAAATCTTCTTCATTTAATATTATAACACCTAAAGAAGATGCTTTGTCAAATTTTGAGCCCGGATTTTCTCCACATAAAACATAATTCGTTTTTTTACTTACTGATGAAGAAATTTTCCCACCATAAGATTTTATCAATGTTTCAAAATCTATACGAGGTTTTGATAAAGTACCGGTTATTACAAAAGTCATATTTTTTAATTTATCAGAAATTTTTAAATTATCTGCCTTTTGAGGAACCACACCATTTTTTATAAGTTTTTCTATTAATATTTTATTTTCTTCTTTAGAAAAGAAATCAACAACACTCTGTGCAACTTTTTCTCCAATACCATCAATGGCTGTTAATTCTTCAATTTTTGCAGACATAATTTTATCAAGAGAAAGTAATTCATTCGCTATTAATTCAGCTGTTTCTTTTCCAACAAGTTTAATTGATAAAGCTGTAATAAATCTTTTTAAAGTTCTGGTTTTACTTTCTTCTATTGATTTTAAGAGATTTTGAGCAGATTTTTCTTTTATTAAATCTAATTTCATCAAATCAGATTCCGTCAATTTATAAATATCGGAAATATCCTTGATAATACCTTTATCTACGGCATCATCAACTATAGATTCTCCAAGTCCGTCTATATCCATACCTTCTTTAGAACACCAATATTCAATTCTTCCTTTTATTTGGGCAGGACAAGAATTATTATTCGGACAATAAAGAATTACCTCACCTTCAGGCTTTACTAATTTTGCACCACAAACAGGACAAATTTCAGGCTGTGGAAATATACCATAATTTTCAGTATTATTAGCTTTTTTTATAACTTTGGGAATAATTTCTGCTGCTTTTTTTATTATTACTTTGTTACCTTTATTTATTTCAAGTCTTTGTATTTCATCAAAGTTGTGTAAACTTGCTCGTTTAACAATCGTTCCTGCCAGTTGGACAGGTTTTAAAATTGCCACAGGAGTTAATGCGCCTGTTTTACCTACACTTAATTCTATATCTAACAATTCTGTTTCAATTTCCTCAGGTGGAAATTTAAAAGCAGTAGCCCATTTTGGCGCTCTTGCCGTATATCCAAGCTCATTTTGTTTAGAAACATCATTAATTTTTACAACAACACCATCTGTTGCATAATCAAGCTTATGACGTTCAAATTCCCAATCTTTGCAATAATTTTCTACACTTTCAATATTGTTATTAAGTTTTACATTTTCATTTACTGTAAAACCTTGAACTTTTAAAAGATTAAGTATTTCATAATGTGTTTTTGGAGAATTATTATCAGGGAAAACTGCTGCATAAGCAAAAAATCTTAAATCTCTCTGTCCTGTAATTTCAGCGTTATCCTGCCTTAAAGAGCCTGCTGCAGCATTTCTTGGATTTGCAAATTCTTTGCCACCTGTTTCTTTTTGTTTTCCATTTAACTTTTCAAACGAAGATACAGGCATATACACTTCACCCCGAACTTCAATATTTATATTATCTCTAAGTTTTTGAGGAATATTTTTAATTTGTTTTATATTATCAGTTATAACTTCACCAAAAATCCCATCTCCCCTTGTTGCTCCTATTTCCAACTTACCGTTTTTATACGACAAAGCACAAGCAAGGCCATCTATTTTTAATTCAGAAACAACTTCTATTTTTTCGGTAGGATATTCTTTTTGTATTCTTTCATACCAATGTTTTAAATCTTCAAAATTATTTGAATTATCAAGACTGTAAAGTCTGTATTTATGTTTTACCTCTTTAAAATTTTCAGAAACCTTAGAACCGACTTTTTGCGTAGGACTATCAGATGTTGCATATTCAGGATACATGGTTTCTAACTGTTTAAGTTCTCTGAACATTTCATCATATTCAAAATCCGATATAGAAGGATTATCTTGCTCATAATATAATTTATTATGCTTATTAATTTCTGCTTTCAAATCTTCTATACGTTGTCTGAAAAGTTCCAATTTGACACCTCAAACTTATTTTTTAATTTATTTATTTTGTTTTTCCATCGTTATAGTTACGATTTCATCTGATTTTTCTCCGGAAAATCTTTCCTTTGGATTAGAAATCAACTCTTTTATAGTTGTTTCTTTATAATCAAAATCAAAAACAACTTTATTTTTATAATTTTTTATATCAATAATTCTAAATTCTTGAGCATATCTTAATGATGGAGATGCAACATATAAAATGTTTCCATCTTGAATTATTTTTGTTGCATGATAATGACCTGCAAGTACCATTATTGGTTGACTATGTGCTTTTAAAACAGATACAACTTTATCTGCATTCCAAGCAGCATGACTGAACATACTGTCTACAGGAGGAACTAATGGAGTATGTAAAAATATAACAATAACATCTTTTGGAGTTAAATCAAGCACTGCTGACAAATATGCTATTTGTTCATCATCTATGCCATAATCAGAACCATCAAGAGCAATAAAAGTATAACCTTTTTTAGGTTGAAAAGAATAATATCTTGTATGGGGCATTCCATTGTGATTTTTTTCTTTTAAAACTTCTAAAAGAGGTTCTCTTGGAATTTGAATACCTAAATTTCTGTCATGATTTCCTAATGCAAAATACCATGGCTTTTTTAAATTATTAAAAATACTTACAACATGAGAAAATAACTCTACATTAGGTGTATCTGCTACATCTCCGGTAATAATTGTAATATTAAAATTTTTAATGTTATTTATTTGGTTTATTGCATCATATAATAATCTTTCAGGATTAGTAGGCTGACCGTTATCATCTTTTTCAGCCCATATATGAATATCCGTAAGATGTCCTATTTTTAACTCTTGTGGACAAAAATTTGTATAAACTAAAAAACCTGTTAAAATAAAAACTATTATTAATAAAGTCAATATCAGCTTTTTATTTTTCATTTAATACTCCTTAGAAAATATTTATTATAAATAGATATTATTATAATTGTTTTACTTTTTCAATATTAATAAAAATAAAGCCCACTTTTCAGTGAGCTTTATATATAAATTTTACTTTTCAAAAATCTAAAGGATTGCCCCTTTAGGAACAACTGTTACACCACCTGTAGAAACAATAAATCCTCTGGCAATGTCTTCATCTCTGTTAAAGCCTATTCTTGTATAAGGAGGAACTTCAACATTTTTGTCAATAATTGCCTTTTTAATTTCTGCATGACGACCAATATTTACATTTTCCATTAATATACTGCCCGTAACATTTGCAAAAGAATTTATTCTTACTTTAGGAGAAAGAACACATCTGGAAATACTACCACCAGAAATTATACAACCTTCTGATACCATAGAATTAGTTGCCATACCAATTCTATCTCCTTCTTCCCAAATAAATTTTGCAGGAGGATAATTATAATTGAAAGTTCTTAACGGCCAATCTTCTGAATAAAGATTTAATTCCGGAGAATAATCTAATAAATCCATATTTGCTTGCCAATAACTATCAATACTTCCTACATCTTTCCAATAACCTTTTTCTGTAGGAGTCATTCCGTCAAATTCATTTGTAGTAAAATCATATATGAATATTCTTTCACCATCATTTAACATTTTAGGAATAATATTTTTACCAAAATCATGGTTAGAAGTTTCAATTTCAGCATCAATTTTAAGCTCATTTACAAGCTTGTCGGTTGTAAAAATATAATTACCCATCGAAGCTAAACACATATCAGGTCTGCCGGGAATTGATTTTGGTTTTTCTTTAGGTTTTTCAACAAAACCTGTACATCTCCAATCATCATCAACTTCTATTATTCCAAATTCGCTTGCTTCTTCAATCGGAATAGGAATAGCAGCAATTGTTAAAGATGCTTCTTTTTCTTTGTGATAATTGAGCATAAGACGAACGTCCATTTTATAAATATGATCGCCACCAAAAACACAAACATAATCAGGATTTTCATCGTGAATATGAGTAAGATTTTGGAATACGGCATCAGCTGTACCTTTATACCAATTACCATCTGTTCTCATTTGTGCAGGAACAAGGTCTATATACTGACCGATTATCGGTGATAAAGGCCAACCTCTGGTAATATGATAATTTAATGAATCTGACTTATATTGTGTCAAAACTTTAATTTTGTGAAATCCGGAATTAACAAAATTGTTAATTACAAAGTCAATAATTCTGTAACGTCCCCCAAAAGGAACAGCCGGTTTTGCCCTATCTCTCGTCAATGGATAAAGACGACGTCCTTCCCCTCCTGCGAGAATCATTGTTAAGCATTTGTCTGTCAGCATTTTTTGCACCTTTCATTTCTGCTTGTATTTATGTAACACTAATTAATCTTCTTCTAAGCTCAAAACAGCCATAAAAGCTTCTTGTGGGACTTCTACCCGTCCAACAGCTTTCATTCGTTTTTTACCTCTTTTTTGTTTTTCAAGTAATTTTCTTTTTCTTGTTATATCTCCACCATAGCATTTATCTAAAACACTCTTACGCATAGCTTTAATATTAGTTCTGGCAATAACCCTGCCACCTATTGCAGCTTGAATTGCAACTTCAAACATTTGTTTTGGAATTATATCTTTTAATTTTGCAGTTAATTTTTGCCCTACATACTGTGCATTATCTTTATGAACAATCGCACTCAAAGCATCTACGACTTCTCCTGCAAGCAATATATCCAATTTTACCAAATCTGCTCTTCTATAATCACAAAATTCATAATCTAAACTAGCATACCCTTTTGAGCGTGATTTTAATTGGTCATAAAAATCTGTTATTACCTCACTCAAGGGAATATCATATTCCAGATTTACTCTTATTTTGTCAAGATATTGCATATTTTTAAATACACCACGTTTGCTCTGTGATAATTCCATAAGTGAACCTACATAATCATTGGGAGTTATAATATTAACATTTACATAAGGTTCTTCTATAAAATCACGATATTGAGCATCAGGTAAATTAGCCGGATTATCAATATCTACAATTTCACCATTTGTTTTATGAACTTTATAAATTACACTCGGAGCCGTTGTAACAAGGGAAATATTGTATTCTCTTTCCAAACGTTCTTGTGCAATTTCCATGTGCAACATTCCTAAAAATCCACAACGGAAACCAAAACCTAATGCAGATGACGTTTCAGGCTCAAATGTGATACTGGAATCATTTAACTTTAATTTTTCTAAAGCCTCTTTTAAATCAGCATATTGGTCATTATCAACAGGATACATTCCGGAAAAAACCATAGGAAGAGCTTCTTTATACCCGGCAAGAGGTTCTTTCGCAGGATTTTCTACATGTGTAACAGTATCTCCCACAAATCTTGTAATTTCTTTTATTGATGCTGCAAGATAACCTACATCTCCGGTTTTAAGCTCATTGACAGGAACTCTTTTGGGATTAAGATAACCGAGTTCTACAATTTCAAACTCTTTGTTTGTCGCCATAAAACGAATTTTATCACCATTTTTAATTGAACCGTCAATAACTTTAAAGAAACAAACAGTTCCTAAATATTGGTCATAAGCACTATCAAAAATCAAAGCCCTTAAAGGTTTATCCGAAGTATCTTGAGGAGCAGGAATATATTGAACAATTGCCTCTAAAACATCTTCAACCCCTGTTCCGTCTTTTGCACTGACAGGTATAGCCATAGAACCGTCAATTCCCAAAATTTCTTCAATCTCTTGCCGAACACCTTCTATATTTGCAGAAGGTAAATCTATCTTATTAATTACTGGAATTATTTCCAAATCCTGTTCCATTGCAAGATAAACATTCGCAAGTGTTTGAGCTTCAACACCTTGAGTTGCATCAACAATTAACAATGCACCTTCACAGGCAGCAAGAGAACGAGAAACTTCATAAGAAAAATCAACGTGTCCCGGAGTATCAATTAAATTCAGAACATAATTTTGACCATCTTTTGCCTTATAATTCATTCTGGCAGCATTAAGTTTAATCGTGATTCCACGCTCACGTTCTATATCCATAGTATCAAGAAGTTGTTCCTGCATATCTCTTTCAGCAATAGTACCTGTTTTTTCAAGAAGCCTATCTGCCAAAGTAGATTTACCATGGTCAATATGTGCTATTATACAAAAATTTCTTACATTATTAATTGTTTTCATGCACTTAGTATAACCCGAATTCAAAAATTAATCCATTATTTTAAAAAAATAATTATTCTTTTGTATATTTTAAAATTAGATTATACATTTTTTCTAATTTAGAATCAGGTAATTTATCCACGTTTTTTGATATTGTTTCAATCATTAATTTTCTGTTAATTTTTGCAGAAAAATCAAACATAGAATCTAAATCAACTCCTAAAGTTTCTGCAAATTTTTCAATCAATGCCGCTTTAGGAAAACTTCTTCCTGTTTCTATATGACTTAAATGTTTTTCATCAATTTCAACAGCCTCTGCAAGTTCAAATTGCGTCATTTTTTTATTTTTTCTTAATTCTTTTAAACGTTTTCCAAAAGACTGTTTCAAATCCATATTTTCCCCTTATTGTTATTATTTACAAGGATATTTATATGTATTTAAAATATATACCGTATTAAATCCATAAAAAATAAATATAATATTTACATTATGTTTTTAATATGGTATACATGTTTTAAAATTATGTTTTTAAAATAGGATTTATTCAAAATCATGCATGTGTTACTTTTAACTAAAGTTAAAATAATACTATTAAAAAGTTATAAATTACTATATTTAACTTTCTTTAAAATAGGATTTATTACAATTGGATTAAAGTATCTGAATGTCATGCAAAAAAATACAGAGTATTTCAATAATAATACAAACAATATACTTTTTGTATTAATTTTTTCTATTATAGCATTTGATGTTTTTGGAATTATCCTTATATCTAAAAATTCAAAAATTATCAAAAATAATTTATTTTTATTAGCTATATCAGGAATTTATAATTTAGGTTTATTTTTTATTAACACATCAAATATTCGGACTATTTGTTTTCTTTTTGCTGTTTGGTTTTTAGGAGTTTGTTATTTTGTTTGGAAAAATTAAATTAAATAAAACTATATTATATTTTTGGGGATTAACAGGTATTATATCCATATTTACAATAATTTTAAGCTTTTATTGTAATGCTGCAACACAAATGAACGATGGCTGGCTTGATATCTATTCCCAAAATATTTTAAAAGGTATTTTTTTATACAAAGATTATAATTTTCCTCTTTTACCATTTCCAATATATTTTTATACCACTATAATAAAATTTTTCGGTCAAAAAATGATAGTAGGACATATAGCAGGAGCTGTTTTAAAAATATGTATTTTAGGAGTTTTTTATACAATATTACAAAAATTTTTTGGACATAGAAATGCTTTTTGGGGAACGATTGTTACAGGAAGTGTATTAATTGCAATTATATTTGACTGTTGTATATTTTCTTACAACGATTTAATGTATCTTTTAGGCTTAATTGTAACTTTATTGCTAATAATTGAAACAGAAAAATTATGCGAAAATAAATGAACAATTTTATATCCTTTATTTATTGGTCTTATTCTCGGGATAATGCTTATTTCAAAACAAACGCTCGGAGTAATAATTACAATAGCAGCCATTGCTTTACAATTTTTATCAAATTTAAAATATAAAAATTTAAAACAAGCTATCATATATTTTTTAATAACAATTATACCTATTTTCTTTATTACAAGTATATTATGTTTATATATGTTTAAAACACATACTTTGAGTTCATTTTACAATAATGTACTAGAAGGAATGTCCTCTAAAGGAAATGCTTATGGGCTTATTTTTCATCATTTTAAAGTTCTTGCTGATATAAACTTAATCTGGGTAATATATTTATCAGCATGTGTATTTATTTTTATTCTTTCTGCAACAAAAAATATTAATAAAAACTTTAATTTTCATAAAAACAAATTTGATAATTTTTTAGCAGTTAGCTTAAGTATATTTTTTTCTTTACTCATTATATTAATTGCTTATAAAAGTGTTAATAATTTTATTACATCATCTGATGCTGACTCTCAAAAAGAAAAAATACAAATTTCACCACAATATTCAGATAAACCAGATATTTACTTTATTATTTTGGACGCATATATAAACACAAAAGCAGCTAAAAAACACTATAATTACGACAATTCAAAATTTATAAGTATTCCACTTCCTATAGATAGAGAAGATTTTTTATCCTCAACGACAAGAACCCCTAATGCAAAAGCAAACTTTGAACAAATTGAATTTTTAAACAATAAAGTATTAAAAAGTTTTGATAAAATTTTAGATAAAAACAAAAATTCTGTAATAGTTTTGATATCAGATCATGGATATTTGCCAAATAAAAAACATAAAAAGGGTGCCGGCTACCCTATAGAATATGATAAAGATTATTACGTAAGAGCAGGAAATTTAACAGCAGTTTATTTTCCAGATAAAAATTATTCTGAAATGTATCAAACGATTTCTTTAGTAAATCTAATAAGAGTAGTACTAAATAAATATTTTGAAGCGAAATTGCCTCTTTTACCGGACAAACATTTTTATTCACCCAGCTGGGCAGTATATGAACCAAAAGAAGTAACAGATGAAGTACAAAAAGCACTTTCAGAGTAACTTTAATAAATCATAGAAGAAAATTCTCTTTCAATATGCAAAGAGCCACCACCACATGTATATTCAAGCACTTTCAACAGAAATTCTTTTGATGCTTGCTGTTGATTAATTGAATGAATTTCATTAGATAAATGTCTGACTCTCATTTCACAAAAATCATTTTTATTTGCCGGTATATACAAAGAAGCAATTTCTGCATCAAGTAACTTTGAAGTATAATTGTCAGGATTTTCTCTAATAATCTTTGTGCAATCTTCTTTAGTTGCCAAAATTCTATAACAAATAACTTTTTTACCATCTTGTCTATGCAATGCAAGGGGTTTGTCATTCAAGATTAAAGTAAAACCAATCTTTTTCCACAAAACAGACATTAAAACAGACTGAATAGTTTCATCTCGTTTACAATAAATACTATCCACAGAAATCCCTCTAGCTGAAAATGTTTGTCGAAAATATTCAGTTACATATTCCATTTTATTATAAATACTTTCCATAATATCAGAAGCATTTTTTCTTGAATTTATATAATCAGAATACTGCGAAAGCATATGTGCTGCCACATCATTAATTCTCTCCATTTCAACAGATGTCTGTCCTGAACTATTTAAACTCTTAAAATTTTCCAAACCTGATTCCTTACTTATTCTAGCGTCTTTTAAATGTATTTTAATATTATTTCTTTTAATTTAAAATACATAAAGTGCCGTATTTTAATTATAACAAATGTTTTGATTATATTTCAAATTATATTAAATTTGTAATATTTTCTATTAATCTGTTATAATCAAATTATATTTTAATCATAAAACAAATAAATATGCAAGTAAAACAATTATTTCGGGGAAAAAATGACCAGAATAGTAATAGTCGGATATGACCAAATGTTTGCAAATCTTATTACCGGCTGTATTTTGGCTGGGCACACTCCTGTTGGTGTTTTCAGACATGAAAGAATAAAATATCACCCATTTTTACTCAAATTAAAAGACATTTTTATACCTAGTAAAGATAAATCTTTTATTAATGGTTATGATTTATATGAAATAAAAGCCAGAAGCGTAAATAGTGAAGAATTTCGACGTGAACTTGTAAGACTTAATGTAGATATTGTTTTTATCGGTTCTTGGGGAGAAAAATTTAGTGAAGAAACAATTAACATACCTAAAATTGCCACAATAAACTGCCACCCTTCTTTACTACCAAAATATAGAGGTCCTAATCCTTATATTCAAGTTATTTTAAATGGAGAAAAAAAGACAGGGATAACTTTTCATCTTGTTGATAAAAATTACGATACGGGAGCTATATTATTACAATCAGAAGTTGAAATAAAGTCTGATGATACAGGTGGAAGCTTAAAAGCCAGATGTACTAAAATTGCAGAAAAAGAAATTGGCAATCTTTTACAACAAATGGATACAGAAATGATAGTTCCGGTTAATCAAAAAGAAGAACTCGCAACTTATCAGCCTCAAATTACAGAAAAAGATATTTTACTTGATTTTGCCCAATCTGCTGATTTTATTGATAGAAAAATTAGAGCATTAACACCTTGGAGTAAATGTTATATTCCTCACAAAAATATTTTCTTTATTTTTAAAAAACACGAAATTATTGGAGAAACAACCGAAACAACAGGAAAATTAATTTCTAAAGATAAAAATTCTATTTGTATTGCTACTAATGATAGAAAAATTATTAAATTTTCTGATTTAAAAATTTATAAAAGAAGTTGGTTGTTTACAAAACTTTATGTCAAATTTTGCCTAAAAATCGGTGATATTATAGAATAAACGTAATTAATAAACCAATCTTTATTTAAAATGTTATACTTTATTTTGAAACATTATGGAGAAAATAAATGCTTAATTTAAAAGCAACTTATGAGGTTATAATTTATTCTGTCGGAGATACAAAAGCCGGTACTAAAATGGGGAAACTTCAAGTAAAAAATCTTGAAGATAATTCAATTTTAAATTGTATTATGTGGGAAGAAACAATAAATCGTCTTGATGAAAAAATGTTTCGTTCAGGAAATAAGATACAAATTCTTCAAGGAACGTATAATGAAAAATATAATAACAGTATTGTTTCAGACATAAAACTCATAGAAGAAGCTAAATTTGGTCTTTCGGAAGAAGATAGAAATGAACTATTCAATAAAATTTGTGAAAGAATAGATAAGTTTTCAGATGAAAAAATGAAAAATTTTATAAAAAATTTGCTATTAAAATATGAAGACGATTTTAAAATAAAGCCTGCAGCAAAACTTATGCATCACAATTATTTAGGTGGACTATTGGAGCACAGTTATGAATGTATGGAAATAGCAGATAAAATATATAACATGTTTTCCAAAAAATTAGATTGTGATGAAGTCGTTGCAGCAAGTGTTATTCACGATTTTGGAAAAATTTTTGAATATACAATTAATTTAGAATCCGGCATAATAGATTATGCTGAAGATTTTTATACAACCTGGATTTCACATTCTCAGTGGGGATTTACAACTTGTATGAATGCAGGTTTTCCAAGAATTGCCAAAATGATAGCAGCTCATCATGGAAGAACTGATTGGGGTTCGATGATTGATTTAGGTCAAAAAGATTTGGAACCTTATGTTTATGTTCTTCATCATATTGATGATTTATCTGCAAAATTTGGCAAAACGAATGTATCAGATTTATAAATAAATGGAGAAAGTCAATGAAAAAAATATTTCAAATTTTATGTATGATTACTGTAATGAGTAGTATATCAGTATCTGCAGCACCATTGAAAGCAGATATAAGCAGTGAACATATTCCTGCAGGAACTGTTATAGCAGTTAAGACAGTTGATTTTGCCGATAGTTCAAAAACTCAAATATATGACAGATTTAATGTAGTAACAATTGCAGATATTGTTGCCGGTGAAAAAATGATATTACCAAAAGGTTCTGTAATAAGAGGTTCTATAAGAGCAATAAAACCTAAAAAAATGCTTTCCAGAGATGCTGCCGTATATGTGAAATTCGATCATCTTGTTAGTCCTACAGGCGACCAAATTCCTGTCTCATTAGCTATTCATTCCACTGATATTTTAACGCAAGATGGTGGTCTTGGTTACGATGGAAATTATAAGACAGCAAGCAAACAAAATGTCAATAATGCAGGTAAAATAATTAAAAATATGACAAAATGGGGAATAACCACAGGAGAAAAAGCTTGGAACGGCTGGCCGAAATATGTTATTACTCCTTTCAGTTCTCTTTTATCCGTACCTACAGCAGGTCTTTACCTCATTGGAGATGAAATCGTTGATTTATTTAAAAAAGGTAATGATATTACTCTAAACCAAGGAGAAAGTATTAATCTTATGTTTGTAGAAGGGGTAGATGTTCCAACACACTAATGTATAAGTTCTTTGTAAATATTGCTAAAATTATTGAATTATTTTTTGGAATAATTTTTCCGGAAAAATACATAGGAAAGATTTTATACGAAAAAAATCAAACTGTTGCCGTAGCAGAATCTTGTACAGGAGGTCTGGTAAGTTCTTTATTAACCGATATTTCAGGAAGTTCAAAGTATATTTTAGCAAATTTTGTTACTTATTCAAATGAAGCAAAAATAAAATATCTGGGAGTAAAGCCAGAAACTTTGGACAAATACGGAGCAGTTAGTCCACAAACAGCAAAAGAAATGGCAGAAGGTCTTTTAAAACAATCTGGTTGTAATTATGCAATAGCTACAACAGGTATTGCAGGTCCTACAGGAGGAAGTAAAGAAAAACCTGTCGGTTTAATGTACATTGGATTATGCAATGATAAAAATACAAAAGTTATACAAGTTAATCAACCTGCAGAACTATACAGAAGACTTATGAAAATTTCTTTTGCAAAAGAAGCATTAAAACAATTATATTTTTTTATTGAAAAGGAAAATGAAGAATGAAAACTATAACTTTAATTAATGGTGATGGTATTGGACCGGAAATAAGCGAAGCAGTTGTAAAAATTATTGATAAAGCCGGATTAGAAATCAATTGGGATATACAAACAGCCGGTGCTGATGTGGCAGAAGCTGAAGGTTCTCCCTTGCCTGATAGAGTGATTAATTCAATAAAAAAGAATAAAATTGCATTAAAAGCTCCTGTAACAACACCTATTGGAAAAGGCTTTCGAAGTGTAAATGTCCAATTAAGAAAAGATTTAGAACTTTATGCAAATTTAAGACCTTGTAAAAATTTTGAAGGTATTAAAACTCCTTTTCAAAATGTTGATTTAGTTGTAGTTCGAGAAAATACAGAAGATTTATACGCTGGTATTGAAAGAATGGTTGATAAAGATACTGCCGAAAGTATAAAAATCATTACAAGAAAAGCTTCTGAAAGAATAGCTGATTTTGCTTTTAAATATGCAGTAAATAATAATAGAAATGAAGTATGTGCCGTAAGTAAAGCAAATATTATGAAATTTTCTGACGGATTATTTTTAGAATGTTGTCGCAAAATTTCAGAAAAATATCCAAATATTCAATATAAAGAAATTTTGGTAGATAATCTTTGCATGCAATTAGTACAAAAACCTGAAAAATTTGATGTACTTGTTTTACCAAATTTATATGGCGATATAGTTTCAGACCTCACAGCAGGACTTACAGGAGGATTAGGCTTAGCAAGAGGTGCAAATATTGGAGAAAATTGTGCAGTATTTGAACCTGTTCATGGTTCTGCTCCTGATATAAAAGGACAAAACAAAGCAAATCCATCTGCATTACTTTTAAGTGCTGTTGAAATGTTAAAATATATTGGAGAAAAAGATTATGCAGATAAAATCGAACTTGCTCTTTTAAAAACGTTAAAAGAAAGTAAAATTTTGACTGCTGATTTAGGTGGTTTTGCTTCTACTTCTGATTTTACCAATGAAATAATAAAAAACTTATAATTTATTGATAGTTTAAAACAAAATTATACTTCAAAAAGATTATGAATTTTTTGTTCAATATCAATATCAACAATCTCTTTTTTATGTTCATTAAGTTTTAAAGCATTACCATAATATTTAGCAGCTTGAATTTTATCATTACAAGCTTCATAAGCTCTTCCGGCATTAAAATATGCCATTGTATAATCTTTATCATTTTCTATTGCACATTCAAAGCAATCTTTTGCTTCACTAATCATATTTTTTCCATCTAAATATACTACACCTAAATTATTATAAGCAGGAGCATAACAAGGATTTGTATCAATTGCTGTTTTATATGCAATAATAGCTTCTTCTACAAAATTCTTTTGCCATAATGTTGTAGCTAATTTATTAAAAACATAAGCATCATTACGATTAAGTTCTATTGATTTTGAATAATTTTCTAAAGCTTTATCATAATCTCCCTCGTTAAAATACAAATCAGCAAGAGCCGTATATGTTTCAGAACAAGAAGGATTAAGAGATAAAGATTGTTTATACATTCTGATAGCTTTTTCATTATTATGTTTTACATCAGAGTAAATTAATGCAGCAGCTCTGCATACAGTAGCTGTCCATTCTGTTTCCGGATTCAAATTGATTGCCACAAGATAATGGTCTTCTGCTTCTTCATATTGCCCTGCTTGAAATAGTGCATAACCTAATGCATTATGGAAAAATGCATTTGTTTTATCTTCTTCAACAGCTAATTTAAAAGCATTTACAGCATTAATAACTTCTTCTGCTTTTAAATATAAATGACCAAGTTCATAATATATATAACCTCTTTCGCCATCTGTTTCAAGTGCTTTTGTATAAACATCTATAGCTTCTGAAAATTTATCTTCATAATAAGTCTGCAAAATTGTTGCTTTTTTTAACAAGGCTTCTCTATCATAAGGATTAATTTCTAAAACTTTATTATAAAAAACTACAGCCTGTTCAATATTTTCATTTTGTATATCTATATCGCCGATAAGCTTTCCAAAAATTTCATGCCTGCCTGTTTTTTTGCAAGCTTTTTTATACGTTTTTTTTGCTTTTTGCTTTAAACCAAAAATTTTTAAAATATTTCCGGTAATTAAATATTTTCCTATATCAAAGCTTTCTTTAAATTTACTTAAACTCATTTTAATGTACGGATAATCAAATATTCCAATAAAAAAACCCGTAATAATATAATAAAATGATTTTATAAAACTACCCGTATTAAACTTTATTTTAGAAAATTTTTCAGCATGTAATAAACCAAGATTTAATCTTCCTCTTGAAGAGAGAAACGGATTTATATCAACAGCTTTTTTAAATTCTTTTTCAGCTTTATCATAATTATGTGCCAATTTCCAAAAATATCCTGCATATAAATGTGCATTAATATTATCAGGTGCAACTGTCAATGCTAACTGACATTTATCAATAGCCGTATCTAAACTTATTTGACCACTTTCCCAAAGAAGCATAGCCAGTCTGTAATAACTTTCAGGAATTTTAGGATTGGATACAATAGTTTTTGAATAATATTCTATTGCTTTTTCTAAATCTTTTTTATTATTTTTAATAAGCCATCTTTCATGAGCTTCTCTTGCAAATTCCAAATCATCTGTAGAAATATTTTTTTGCATTTTGCCTCTTTGTAAAAATCCCCTGCACAATTTTGTTATACAAAAACTTCAAATTATTTAATACCTGTAAATGAATGATTTTAAAATAAAGTCTATAAAAAATATTTTTTATAGACTTTATATGTTAATATAGATTTTAGTTATTTTAAATAACTTTCAATTCTGGAAAGACAAGCTGTTTTACTTCCTATCCAATCTCTGTAAGAAATTCTGATAACAACTAACCCTGAACGCTCCAGAATGATTTGTTTTTTTATTTGAGAATAGTATGTTTTATTTTCATCAGGGCAACCATCACATTCAATGACAATTGATTTATTTCCATCATTAGATGTTACTAACAAATCACACTTAAATCCGGCTGTTTCATAGCCTCCTTTTACTACAAAACTTAACTTTTCAAGTTCTATAGCAATTTCTCGTTCAAAATCATTGTTATAAGTGCTTATATATCCTTGTTGTTCTACAATAGTTCTTTGCTCTTCATAACTTCTTATATATTCAATATAATTTCTCATTAAGCCCGGTTGAAAACTTTCCGGATTTTTTGAAAGAAATGATATACATTGTTTTCTTGCTCTTGTAACTGCAACATTAAATAAATTAGGTTTTTGTAAAAAAGCTAAACTTTGGGGGAAACTGTTATCGGCAACAGCCCAGGACATTATTATTATATCTCTTTCATCACCTTGAAAAGTATGTGCTGTACCAACATCAACTTGATGTCTTTGAAGAGTCGCATCAGAGAATGACTTCATCAATGATTTTTTTATTGCTTCCACTTGACTTCTAAAAGGTGAAATTATACCTACTGTAACAAATTTATGATATTTATTTTTAGAAGCTTCTGCTTCATCTCTAATAATTATTTCATGTAATTTTTCAATTACAGCCTCTATTTCCGGAATATTTCTGGTTGCATCACCATCAACTTTTCCTATTGGTACCCTACAAAGCTCTAATACTTTCTGATTTTCTTCATTTCTTTTCATTATTCGAAGTCCACCACCGTAAAATTCCTTGTTACTAAAATCAATTATCGGAGGAAGGCTTCTAAAATGTTCATCAAGTAAAATAGGGGTCATACAATAATATCCTGCCAAATCGAACATGGAATTTGTTCTAAACCTCCACATTAGACGATATTTATCGGGAATATCATACTGGCTTAAAAAAGATTGTTCTTTTGCATTTTCAAGGAAAGATAAGTGAGGCAATTGTTTGTCATCACCGACAATAACGGCTTTTTTAGCTCTAAATAAAATTGGAATACAGCTTGCAATATCACATTGAGAAGCCTCATCAATAATGGCAACATCAAAAAGTCCCGGTTTCATCGGTAAAGAACCTGAAACAGCATAAGTTGTTACACATTGGCAAGGAAAAGCTTCCAATAACGGTTTAAAATCTTCTTCTTCCAAAAGTCTGTTTTGAAGATTTTTTTTCCTTTCAACAAGAGCTTTTGTATGAATAAAAAGTCTTTTTCTTTTCATACTATCTCTCAGCAAGCCTTTAAGAGCTTCTCGACGAACATTTCTTAAAATATTAACAGCAAGTGTTTTTTGTTGTTTTTGTAATTCATGAATTTCATCAGTTAATTCTGTAATATTACCCAACTTATAAATATCAGATTCTATTTTAGAAGCTTTTGCCGATAATTCACAGACAACAAGCTCTTTTCTTATTTGGGTAAGATTTTGCCACTCAGGATTAAAATCCACTAATTTTAATAATTTTCTTAATTTAAAACAATTTGTTTTTAATTTAATTTTGCTGAAAAAACCATTTTTTTCTAAATCTTTTTCAATATTATCAACTATTTTTTTTAGTTCATTAACTTCTTGAACATTTAAACTTTTTCTTATGAAAACTTTTTTTTCTTCTTGTTTTTTTTCTTTTTCTTTAATTACATGATACCATTGTTCTTCCAGAGAAATAATTTCATCACACCGTTTTTTTCTGTCATTTATCTTTGCATGTAGAAGCTGCATATCTTCTGTTGAAACAAGCATAGCATCTTCATAGCCGGAATCTAAATCTATTTTATTTGAAATAAGATTTTGAAGTTTAGCAGATAAATCTTTTTGATAATTCAAACGACCTGCACGAATAGCAAGATAAGGTGCACCTAAGCTATTTAATCTATCAGCAATAACATCTGTAGCTTTATCCATTCTTGAAGCAACAAGAACTGTTTTTCCATTTGCAACAAGGTGGGATACTAAATTAACAATAGTCTGAGATTTTCCTGTTCCAGGTGGTCCTGAAACAGCTATCAGAGAATTATTTTCTAAATTTTTTATAACTTCTTCTTGAGAATCACTTAATGACAATGGTGTTATAGGGTAAAAAGATGATATTTCCTGATTGGGAAGTTTTATATCTATTTTACCTTTTCCTGCGAGGTACTCTTCATTTATAACATTTAAAACAGTTTCACGAAAAATACCACTTGGCAATTCAGAAATTTTTGTAAGTTCATGAAGTAATCCTGCAGTAACATCAGGTCTTTTTGTTAAAATTAATGCACTTTGATTTGTTATTGCAACTTTTTGTATTTTATCTTTAATTTTATTTTTTTCAGATTCATCATCGTCATCGTCTTGATTTTTTTCACCATTTTCAATACCTGTAGAATCGTCATAAAGCTCAATATTATGTTCAATTTTTACATCAATATCAGGAATTAAAGATTTCAAAGTAGTAAGAAATATTTGCAAACCTTCATTGGTTAAAGGTAGAGAAGGAACAACATCAAGAATACCTTCAAGCATTTGTTCTGTTTCTTCTTCATCATCACTTTTAGCCATAAGAGCAGTTAAAGCACCTGTATTAACAGATAAAACTTCATCTTGTAAAGTACATTTTATGCTTAATCCATCTCGTTCAAGTTTGCAAGGCATATAAAGTAATGGGGTTAAAAATTCATTATATTTTTTACTTTTATTATTTTTTCCTGCTAAAAACAAATATCCATATATTAAATATTTATCTTTTTGACCATTTTCAGACTGAATCATTAATTCAGTAATATTACTGTTTGCCCCATCAAAAAATAGAGGTTTATCAAATTCGGTAAAAAGTTTTTCTTTTATTGGCATAGATTTTTTACCATTAGAAAAATTGGCAAGATGTTCATTTCTTAAAAAAATCCATTTGTTATCTTTATCTTGTTTAAGATTTCTAAATGTTGAACTTTTGACTTCTTCTCTAACACAATCATGAAGATACAAACTTAATCTTTTAATAAAACTGTTATGAAAAGCCGAATTTAATAATTTTGTTGCTTCTTGAAGCATTTTATTCCTCAATTTTTATTTTAAATTTATAAAAGTTATACCCAGAATAATTTTAAAGCACTTTTAAGAGTTGATAAATCAAACGAAAAAATGATTTTAAATAAAATTTTCATATTTATATATATTACACTTTTGTTATATAATGTAGTACATGAATATACTTAAAAATGACTTTTTTAAATTAAATATTAATAAAATTCTCCTATGGGCATATTTATTCTTTGTCCAATTTATATATTTATTTACTGAAAAATATAACAACCATTTTATCTTATTATCAATTTTTTGGTTTATTACAAGCTTTCTCATCGTAAACATTTTATTCTTTATTATTAAAAAATTTCCTGTCTTAACACCAAAAAATATTAATCATGAACAAAAGCTAAAAATTTTCTTGTTTTTTTCTTTTGTTAGTTTCTTAGTATTTTTATGTTGGTATATGGCTTATTATCCGGGGGCTCTTAATTTAGATTATTATGGACAACTTGGACAAGTATTAGAAGGAAAATATGGCAACTGGAATCCTGCTTGGGACACCATTCTATTTTACTTTGTACCTTATAAATTGTTCAATAATACCGATTCTATAATATTAGTACAAATCATTTATTTTTCTCTAGTTTTAGGATATTTTTTATTAACTGTATATAAAATTTCTCCCTTATTTTCATTCTTATCATTTTTTTACATAATACTCAACCCAAATACAGGTTTTATGTCAATATTTCCTTCTAAAGATATTACTATGTCTATAACTATTTTATTCGCTTATATATACATTTTTAATATGTATTATAATAAAAATTCTACAATAAAAAATGGTCATATCATAATTTTAGGTATCCTTTTAGCTAATATTGCTTTGCTTAGACATAATGGTATTCTCTTTTCTTTACCTATGTTATTTGCTCTTTTTTTTATTTTAAAAAATCGCCAATTTTTACAAACTATCTTAATTTGTATTACTTTTATTTTATTTATAAAAATTCCTATATTTTCATTATTTAAAGTAGCTCCTCATCCAAATATCACTATGGAAACAGTTGGACTACCCCTAACTATTATAGCTAATGCAGCTAAAGAAAAACCTGAACGCCTTGATAAAAACATATCCTCTTTTATATATAACGTAATAAAACATGATAAAGGTAGCTGGGAAAATGAATATATTTGTGGCGATTTTAATAGTATAAAATTTAAATATGTTGATTGGGATGATATTAAACAAACAAGTCATTTTGATTTTCTAAAAATGACAGCAAAATGTTTTTTTATTGCTCCTAAAGAATCCCTAACAGCATTATTTAAACTTACCGGAATTGTATATTTTATAAATGGAAATTATCAATTTCTCTCACCATTACAATGGTTATTATATGTTAATGAATATAGTGGAAATCAAAACTTAAAAAACTTTCTTAATTCTTATATTAATTTTTTTGAAAAAAATTTTTTAAGTTTTTTATGTTATATAGGCTCATCTATATTTATCATGATGTCATTTATTCTGGTAAAATGCAATTTTAAAAATTTTGAAGATATAAAAAAAATCTTTTTATGTTTTCCAATTTTTACTTATAATTTTTTTACAATGTTACTTTTGACAGGACGTGATTCAAGATTCTTTTATGTAAATTTTTTAGTTTGTCCAATGATTATATTTATAATGCTAACAAAAAATAATTGTAAGGAATAAATAAAATGAAAAAAACTATAATTATTATTGGTGCCGGGCCTGCTGGATTAACAGCAGCCTATGAATTATTAAATAACTCAAAAGAATATAATGTTATAATTTTAGAAGAAAGTAACTACATCGGTGGACTATCTCGAACTGTTGTTCACAATGATAACTATATGGATATAGGTGGACACAGATTTTTTTCAAAAAATAAAAAAGTTATAGAATGGTGGGAAAAATTTTTACCCAAACAAGGTAAGCCTTCTTGCGATGATATTGAACTTAATCGTATATTTGACAATTCCAAAGGTTCAAATCCTGAAAAAGATAATTTAGTAATGCTTATCAGAAGAAGATTAAGCAGAATATATTATAATAAAAAATTTTTTGATTATCCAATAAAAATTAATATGAAAAATATAAAAAAATTAGGTATTCAAAATTTTATTTTAATTTTTCTAAGTTATATAAAAACTAAAATATTTAAGCTCCCTGAAAATTGTTTAGAAAATTTTTATATTAATAATTTTGGAAAAAAACTATATTCTATATTTTTTGAAGGATATACCGAAAAGCTTTGGGGTATAAAACCTAAACACATTAGTGCTGATTGGGGAATTCAAAGAACAAAAAAATTATCAATTAATGAAATTATTAAAAATAATATAAAAAAATTAATCCCTTTTATAAAAGCAGACTCACACATATCTTTAATAGAAGAATTTTACTATCCTAAATATGGAGCAGGACAATTATGGGAAACTGTCGCTTCTGAAATAGAAAAAATGGGTGGAAAAATATTTTTAAATTGTAAAGTTACAAAACTACACTTAGAAAAAGAAATAATTAATAAGGTTACTTATTGTAATAATTTAATAGAACATTCGATAAATGCTGATATAATTATTTCTTCTATGCCACTAAAAGATTTGATTATTGCAATTAAAAATACTCCTTTAAAAATTAATCAAATAGCACAAAATCTACCTTATCGGGATTTTGTTATTGTTGGCGTTTTAGTAAAAAAATTAAAATTAAAAAATGAAACAAATATAAAAACAATAAATAACATTATTCCAGATTGTTGGTTTTATATACAAGATAAGGATATAAAATTAGGTCGTATTCAAATTTTTAATAATTGGTCGCCATATATTGTTAAAGACTATAAAAACACAATTTGGCTTGGTTTAGAATATTTTTGTAATGAACATGATGAATTTTGGGAGATGAACGAAAATGAATGGGTAAATTATGCAATCTCCGAACTTATAAAAATAGGAATTCTTTCTGACAAAAACATATTAGATTTTCATGTAGAAAAAGTTCAAAAAGCATATCCTGGATACTGGGGCTCATATAAAAATATCAATGAATTAGTTTTATATTTAAATTCCTTTGAAAATTTATATTGTATCGGTAGAAATGGACAACATAAATATAATAATCTTGATCATTCTATGTGTACAGCATTTGAAACAGTAAATAATATTTTGTATAATGTAAAAAATAAAAATAATATATGGAATGTTAATGTAGAAAAAGAATATCAAGAAATTAAATCAAAAAATAGTTAAGCTTTATACCCAAAATAGTTTTAAAGCACTTTTGAGAGTTGATAAATCAAACGAAAAAATGATTTTAAATAAAATTTTCATATATCCTGAATGATTAAATTGTTCTTCAAAAAATTTTTTATTAGAAGTTATAAAATTCCACACAACACTTCTTATTAATAAATTATTTCTCACATAATTTTTTTGAGTATTTTTTTTAAGATATTTTTTATTTCCGGTAACTTTATTAGCCAAAGAATAATTAGAATTATGACGTCTATATGCGTATAAAGGTGCATTGATTAAGGCACTTGAACCAATCAAATGAGCAAATGAAAAAACAAATTTATCTGCTGTAATTTTTATACTTGATGGATTTTTTAATTTAAGCAGCATATCACAAACAGATTTTCTCAAAACAGCAGAAGTAGATGGAGCCCAATGCCAGGTTGCAAAAGAATATTTGTTATTATTTAAAAATTTTACTTCAAAAAATTTTTCTTCAAATTCACTAGAAAACATTTTAGGCTCAAATTTTAAGTTTACAAAAAAATCTTTTGGTTTACCAAAAGGGCAATCAGAAGACATAAAAGAATGTACAATACCATTTTCATCTATTTCTATTTGCCTTGAACTTGTTAAAGCAACAACTGTTTGTAAATGAGCATTCAAATGAACTGAAGCAAATTCAGAAAATAAAACATCATCTCCATCTGTCAATGTTACAAATTCTCCATTTGCAACCTTTAAACCTTCTATAAAAGAGGCTAATTGACCAATATTATTGCCATTTTTTACAATTTTAATATCTATATCGTTATTATTTTTAAATTTTTCAATAATTTCCAGACTATCATCAGTGGATTTATCATCGACAACAATAATTTCCTTATTTTGCCAAGACTGTTCTTTTATACTCAAAAGGCATTCTTGTATAAAAGAAGATTTATTATAACAAGTAACAATAAATGAAATTTTGGGAGGTTGAAAATTTATAGTCAAAATTTTTCCTTTTCATAGCAAATTTATAATCATATTTTAACACTGGCATAACTTTATCTTCAATATGAAATTAAATATGTTTAAAATACATTTCAATTATATTAATGAAAATATTAATACCCTAATAAATATTTTTGTTATAATTTAAAAGTTTGACAATGCAATAAAATATAATTAAAATAGTCGCTATAATAAAATTATCTTAAAGGAAAAAGATGATAAAAAAATTAATAAAAATTTTTATTATCAATTTAACTATTATCTTTACTGTTTTTGTTATTGCTGATTATTCTATTTATCTTAAATTAAAATATAATTACAATAAAGAGCACGAAAAATTTTTAACAGTATTGCCACCATTTCCAACATACATAGAGAAATATAAAATGGGATATCTTGCCTCATCAATTCAATATTTTAAAAAATGTGGAAAAAATTTAGGCTTTAGAAAATTTAATATTAATGATAAATTTAAAAAAAGTCCAATAATAATTTTTGGTTGTTCTTATGCTTATGGAGACCTTTTAAATGAATATCAAACAATAAATTATAAATTACATCAATTAACTAAAAGAAACATTTTTAATTTTGGATTATGTGCTTGTGGAATTCAGCACATGCTTTATATTATTAATCAAAAATTTTTCGGTTTTTTAGACAATCAAAAACCTGAATATGCAATATACATATATATTCCAAGTCATTTATTCAGATTACAAAGTAAAATTTTTCCTATGATTCAAAATAATGGGATAAATTTACAATATTTTTTAGATAATGGTAAATTAAAACTTAAAAATTATTCGAATAATATTTTATATAATACATTTTTTCTGAGAAGTTTATATTCTATTATAGATGAAATTAACAGAAAAAATTTTACTCAATATAAATATAAAAGTTTTATGCTTGCTAATGAAATTTTTTTAGAAAGTAAGAGATTATTAGAACAAGATTATCCAGGAATAAAATTCGTTATTATAAATTTTCAAACAATAAATGACGGTCCGGATTATGAACTTCCTTTTTTCTTTAATGTGTTAGAAAAAGAGGGATTTATCGTTATAAATACTGAAGATTTAATTGGACGTAAATTTGAATATAATACAAAAGATATGGCAGAAGATTGCTGTCACCCTTCAGAATCCACCTGGGATACTTTATTACCCTTAATTGTCAAAAAATTAAAATTATAGCTTTTTAATTTATAAATCCATTTTAAATTTTCGAACCTAAACAACTATAAATATTTTGCTGATATAATAAAACTTATGATAGTATATCTAAAAAAGGAGAATTATTATGCCATATATAGAAGCAAAATTAAGTATTAAATTAGATGAAAACAAAAAAAATGAACTTGTAATAAAATTGTCAGATGCTGTTTCTGTGGCATTATCAAAGCCAAAAGCGTATATGATGGTAAATATTGAAGATGAAAAATCTCTTTATATGGCAGAAAAAAAATTGGATAAAGGAGCATATATTTCAATTAAATTATTCGGCTCAACCACAAAAACAGCATGTGAACCATTAACAAAAAATATATGCAATATATTAGCAGAATATGGAATAAACAATGTTTATGTAACATATCACCCTGTAGAATTATGGGGCTGGAATGGAATGATGTTTTAACGATTATACAAAATAAAAAATATGTCATACATATTGCTATAGAATAAACAAAAGTCCACTTTTCACTATTATTATAGATTTCGTTTGTCTTTTTAAGCAAATAGGGTAAAAAAGTTACAACAAATAATGAACGAAAATTAGCGAGAGAGTTTCTTTGTGCAACGTTTCTTTGTGGTCAAATAAATGTTGCGTTAAATACCATTATTGAGATTTGAGTAAAAATATTTGTTGATTTGGTACAAACGCACACTTTTTACACTCTACCAATCGCTCCTTAGAAAGATTTCTCTTTATTCTTTCAAATTTTATTCTTAAACAGATTTTTGTATTTAATTCGCTTTTAGGTCTATTTATCATTGTTAGCTTTTTTGACTTTTAATATCTTGCTTTCTACTTCAAGTTCTACTTCATCAACTTCCGGATTAATATCTAAAAGCTCTAATATAGGCTTTTGTATTAATAATACCCAAGCACTACCACTTTTAATTAATTTTTTCTTCATACATATCCTTATACTAATTATTTAATATATAAACACTTTACATTAACTATTTTTTATAATATACTTTCTAATAATTATTTATTAATTAGTTTTTAGATATGGTATAATATGTATATTTCTGAAAAAATAAAAAAAGAATTTATAAAATTTGGACAACATCTTGAAGAATTAAGAAAAGAAAGAAATATCAGCATAAAAGAATTATCTGCAAGAACAGGCATCAGAAAAGAATATTTAAAAAAAATAGAAAACGGCAATGCATACGGAGTTAAGTTAGAAACCCATATTGTAAAAATTGCCAAAGCAATGAATATAACATTGTACAAACTGTTTGATTTTGAATAAAAAATAGAGGGTAAATTCAAATTGAACTTACCCTCTTAAAATTGGATCCGGCAGCGAGTTATTTTCCCGGGAGGTCATCCTCCGAGTATAGTCACCGCTATCAGTCTTTACGATCGTGTTCGGGATGGGAACGAGTGGTATCCTGACGCTTGGCCACCGGAAATATAGCGTAAACGGTCTATGTCGTAAAATCGAAACCGTTATGAGCCTAGCTCATACGCTGAAAGCTGCACAGCAATTACAAAATAGTAACCATCAATTAAGATAGGAAAAGCCCTCGTCCGATTAGTACAGTTCAGCTGAATATGTTGCCATACTTACACCTCCTGCCTATCAACCACGTGATCTGCGTGGGGACTTACTTGATTACTCAAAGAGAGAACTCATCTTACGGTGGGCTTCGTACTTATATGCTTTCAGCACTTATCCACTTCGAACACAGCTACTCGGCATTTACCCTTGGCAGGATAACCGATACACTGGAGGTTCGCTCTTCCCGGTCCTCTCGTACTAAGGAAGACTCCGTTCAATTCTCTTGCGCGTATACCGGATATGGACCGAACTGTCTCA
>JAFQYI010000135.1 GCA_017406505.1 bacterium | reverse complement strand
TTAGCTTAAAAGAATACATAATTTCAACATAGCTGGCTTTCCATTTTGCAATTCTTTCTGCTTGATTTATATCAATAATTTTCATAGGTAAAACTATCGCTGCAACTATCGCAACAACAAGAACAGATATTAACACTTCAGTAATAGAAAATCCATGACTTTTTGTCATTATGCCAAATCCAGTCGTTTCTTTTCTTCAATAAGTTTTCCATATACCCAATCAGGAATAAAACTTTTTCCTAAAATAATATTCCCACTAGTCGGGTGAGGAGCGTGAAAATCTGACCCTCCAGTCATAATTAATCCATATTTTTCTGCTAGCGTTGAAAAATATTCTACCATCGCCGGAGAATGTTTCCTATGATATGCCTCAATTCCTCTTAATCCATAATTCATTAGTTCTTTTATTAATACATCTGCTATATCTACATCATAAGGGTGTGCAAATACAGGAATTCCTCCTGCATCATATATTGTTTCAACAGCTTCATGTGGTGATACTGTTTTTCTCTGTACAAAAACTCCTGATTCTTTGTTTATATATTTATTATATGCATCTACTATATTTGCTGTTCCTCCTGCTGAACATATTGCTTTTGCTAAATGAGGTCTGCCTATACTCCCTCCTTCTGCAACTAATTTTTTTATATTGTCCATACTAATCTTAATTCCTTCTTTTTTATTCAAAAGCTTTAAGATCTCTTTTGTTTGCTTTATTCTCGCCATTTGTTGGGATTTTATGACTTTTTGAAACTCGGAATTTTTCAAATCCATAAAATATCCTAAAATATGAACTTCATAATCTTTGTATATAGTATTTATTTCAATTCCCGGAATTAAAACTAAAGGTTTTGGTGAATCTTGCGTTTGAATTTTTTCAAGATAATTTTTTGCTATTGAATATGATAAAACATTATCATGATCTGTTATAGCAATAGCATCTAATCCTGCAGCAATAGCTGTATCAACAACTTTTTCAGGCGAAAAAACACCATCTGAATAAGTTGTATGAATATGTAAATCAATTTTCACTATTCTATCCTCTCATACTCATTTTCCTCATAACTCTTTTATAACATTAATTCTTTTTATATCTTCAGCATATCCGTTCATAGTATTAACAGTTACAGCTACACCATTAATACAAACTTTACCTGAAGATGCAACTTCAAATCTGCTAGGAAGCATTGTAAATGTATGCTTTAATGAAGATTCATAATCCATACCTATTATACCTTCAGAATCACCACAAAATCCAACATCAGAAATATATGCCGTACGATTATTAATTATTTTTTCGTCGGCAGTTTGTACATGTGTATGTGTTCCAACAAAAACACTTAGTCCTAAGTCTGAAAAATAACGAGCATAACACATTTTTTCGGCAGTTGCTTCGGCATGGAAATCAATAAATATTACATTCGTTTCTTTTTGTATTTTTTTTATATATTCTTCTGCAACATATCTTGGAGAATCAAAAACAGGCATAAAATGTCTTCCTAGAACATTTATAACACCTATTTTTCCTTTTGAAGTTTCAAAAACTTTATATCCTACCCCTGGAGCATCAGGATAATTTGCCGGTCTTATTAATTTATCTGCTTTATTTATATATTCAAATACATCTTTTTTATCCCAAATATGATTTCCGGATGTCATACAGTCTATGCCATATTCCGAAAGTTCATAATAATTTTTTTCAGTCAATCCAAATCCGTGAGAGGCATTTTCTACGTTAGCTATAATAAAATCAAAATTATTAGAATATTCAGTCAAAAAATTCTTAACAGCTAACCGTCCTGGTTTGCCTGCAATATCTCCAAAAAACAAAATTTTGATTTTATTTTGAATATTTTCCATATATCACTCAATAAAAACGGTAGTATATAAATCATATACTACCGTTTAATTTTATTATTTAGCAACTTCAGTTACTCGAACTTCTCTAACAACAGTAACTCTTATTTGACCAGGATAATCTAACTCATCTTCTATTCTTTTTGAAATATCTCTAGCTAATTTAGCACTTGAAACATCATCAAATTTGTCAGGTTGAACAATAACTCTTACTTCACGTCCTGCTTGAACAGCAAATGATTGTTTTATACCTTCATAACTTGTCGCAATTTCCTCTAATTTTTGCAATCTTTTAATATAAATTTCAAGAGTATCACGACGAGAACCTGGACGACCTGCAGAAACAGCATCTGCTAATTTTACAAGAACAGCCTCTATAGTATTTGCAGTAACATCATCATGATGAGCTTCTATGGCATGAATAACAGCTTCTTTTTCTCCGTATTTTCTAGCAAGTTCAACTCCAAGTTCAATATGAGTTCCTTCTTGAGTTTGGTCTACAGCTTTACCAATATCATGTAAAAGACCAGCTCTTTTTGCTATTGAGACATCTGCACCAATTTCGGAAGCAATCATGCCTGCAATATGACCAACTTCTAATGAATGTTTAAGAACATTTTGTCCATAGCTTGTTCTATAATACAAACGGCCTAAAGTTTTAATCAATTCTTTATGCAGATTAAGAACTCCCATATCGAGAGCTGCATTTTCACCTTCTCTGAATATTTTTTGTTCAATTTCATTTTTAGATTTTTCAACCATTTCTTCTATTCTTACAGGGTGAATTCGACCATCAAGAACCAATTTTTCAAGAGCAGTTTTAGCAATTTCTCTTTTTACAGGGTCAAAACAAGATAAAACAACGGCTTCCGGAGTATCATCTATAATTAAATCAACTCCTGTCAAAGTTTCGAGAGTTCTAATGTTCCTACCTTCACGTCCAATAATACGACCCTTCATTTCATCAGAAGGCAATTGAACTACAGAAACAGTTGATTCAACAACTTGATCTATTAAACAGCGTTGCATAACGGTTGTTAAAATTTCTTTAGCTTTTTGGTCAGAAATTTCTTTAATATGCATTTCATTTTCACGAATAAGCTGATTAGCTTCTTGTTGCAAATCTTGTTTTAGACGGTCAAGTAAGAGAGATTTAGCTTCATCAGTTGTTAATCCAGATATTCTTTCCAATTCTTGAACTTCTTTTTGAATTAAATCAGATAATTCATTTTCTCTTGAATAAAGTTCATCTTTTTGTTTTTCAAGTTTTGCTTCACGTTCAGAAATAGATTGTAATTTTTCATCAACAATATTTTCTCTCTTAACAAGTTTTTCTTCAGTCCTTGCAAATTCTTGACGTCTTTCTTTAGTATCTTCTGTAAGTCTTTCTCTTTCAGCTTTAACAGCATCTTGAGCAGCTAATAAAGCTTCTTTTTTAATTAAAGATTCTTTTTCTGCTTCAGATTTGATAAGTTGAATATTTTCAGCATTAACTCTGGAGTATTGTTTATACATTAAGTAGGAAAGTAATGCAAAAATAAGTGTTAAAGAATTTAAAACTATATCTGACAATGTAAGCGACATGCCCACTAAATTACCTGCGTTTTCGATTGTTCTATACCTCGTTCTTTCAAATTATACATACAAGTTACAATTAAGATTTTAATGAAATAACATAACAGCATTGTTCATATAGTAAATATAAATAATGAAACGATAAGTTATTATTTTAAACAAATTAGTAAATATTTATTTTTTCATTTTATCATATATAAAATTCTTTATTATAACTCACTTTAATAAATATAATACATTAAATATCGACTTTTAACAAGTTAAAAATAAAAAATTAAGAAATATAAAAAAGCTGGACAATAAAAAATGTTTGATGTATGTTAATAAAGAAACTATTTGCCCCGGTGGCGGAATGGTAGACGCGTCGGACTTAAAATCCGATAGGGATAACACTCTGTGCCGGTTCAAGTCCGGCCCGGGGCATATAAGACTCTCTTTTAAGAGAGTTTTTTATTGTAGTTTATTTAGAACATTTGTATTTTTTTGGGGAGGAGTTCCAGACTTAGATACAATTTGATAAAAGTGCTTAAAAGCAGTTATATCAAACTGTTTCACTTAAAAAACTCGTAGAAATTTTATCTGGCAAGCTACCTGAAAAAAACATTGTTGAATACAATTTGACAGATTTTTGTATTTTGATATTATATAATAGTTTCAGCGATTTGTACTATATTGCAGTTAATTTGATATAGTCCGGCTGTATGAGTTTTAAAAATTGGAGTTGGTAGTTTGAATTTTGAACACGGTAAAAATTTTTTAAACCTTTGTATTCTAATTTTTCATTAAATATTTTTCCATCCATTTTATATAAGAATTCTTTTCCTTTGGTTTAGAAAAATATGCGTTAGCATATTTAGGAAAAGACTTAAATATATACCTAAACACACCATAATTAAAATGGTATTGCTTCAAATTATAGTAACGTATATTTGGATATTGTATATTTGGCTTCCAATTTTGGAAACATCTTCTTTTTACATAGTAGTAATAGCAGATACTCATTAATTGTAAACTTTATAAAAGTTTTACTCTATATATTCATACAGTGTAACTTTTTTTAGAAATTCATTCTTCACTTATAAGTATTTGTTTTTATTTACTTCTTTTTCTAAATGCCTTGAATCGTTTTTATTGCAATGTTTTACGAAAGAATTCCAAGCTAATATACAGTTATTAGAAGTACGTTTACCAATTTTTTAGGTAAAAACTTTTTTTAAATATTGCTTCTTTAAATATTTCATCAGGAAATATTCCTTCATTAGGTTTTTTAGTTTTAAATTTAGTAGTATATTTTACAACATTTATAGTAACAGCTTCCACATTAAAATTTAATAACAAAATTTTAAATTCTCCCTACATAAATTATTGTAATCTTTTTGCCATTTTCTGTATCCCTTTCATTTTATTAAAAAACTCTATTATTTTCATGGAATAGTTAAACAATGGCAGCTTATTTTAAATTTAAAGTGATAATAAATTATCCGAATTTTTGGTCTTAATTACGTCATCAATTATATTTTTAATTTCATCTAATGTCTTTGTAAATTCTAAGTTTTCAGGAAGTTTTATATCGGATACCTTGTGGGCATTTATAAAACCTTCGTTAATTGCCAAAAATTCCCTGTATTTATTTAATATATCTGTTGTGAAATCAGGAAACTCAACATTTTTTATATGGTAATACTTTAAATCAGATTTAAATTTTTCAAAATACTCTATTGTAAAATCAATCATTTCTGTTGGTGCATATTGAGCTTTTTGTTCTTCTGTATATGAAACAAAAGGATTTCCTGTAATATCTGCATCTTTTTTCTCATTAACAATGTAATAAGCCCATGCCAAACAGCCCTTAAAAAATGCCAAATTATTTAAAAACGCTTTCATTAATTTCTTATAAACTACATTATAATATCGAACTTTTCTTGCATATTGAGGCATATTAGCAAGGTCATTTTCAATTATGTATGCTTCCGTATAAAAATCAACGGCAAGATTTCCAATGCCGGGATCAAAAGCTATTGTATCAGACATACTTCCTCCTTACAGGTATATTTTTTTTGTACAATTCATTTTTTAAAGTTTCTATAGGTAATGTATTATAATGGAATATAGATGCAGCAAGTGCAGCATCAGCTTTTCCAATATTAAAGACATCTTCAAAATGTTTGGTTTCTGCTCCTGCTCCACCTGAAGCAATAACAGGAATTTTAACACTATCAACAACTGTTTTTAACATTTTTATATCAAAACCATTTTGCGTTCCATCTGTATCCATAGATGTTAGCAAAATTTCTCCGGCTCCTAATTTTTCTATTTCCTTTACCCATTTTGTTAATTTTATTCCGGTATTCTCTTTTCCGGCATGGATAAATACAAAATAATCATTATCAATCCATTTTGCATCAATTGCCGAAACAATACATTGTGAACCAAAATATCTGGAGGCTTTTTGAATAATATCAGGATTTCTGACTGCTGCAGAATTTATTGCAACTTTATCAGCACCTGCCTTTAAAAGAATTTTAATATCTTCTATTGATTTTATCCCCCCACCTACAGTAAAAGGAATAAATACTTGTTTTGCAACTTTTTCTACCATTTCAACAGTAGTTTTTCTACCTTCATTAGTAGCTGTAATATCAAGAAAAACAAGTTCATCAGCCCCGTCATCAGAATATTTTGAAGCAAGCTTAATAGGATTACCTGCAAATTTTAGATTTTCAAAATTAACACCTTTAACAGTTTCTCCGTTCTTTACATCAAGACAAGGTATAATGCGTTTTGTAAGCATTTTACTTTCCTTTGAATTGAGATAAAAATCGCATATCGTTATTAAAGAATAATCTTATATCATCAATTGCATATTTTAGCATAGCCATACGTTCAACACCCATTCCAAAAGCAAATCCGGAATATTCTTCAGGGTCAAGACCGACATTTTTCAATACATTTACATCAACCATGCCTGCTCCCAAAATTTCAAGCCAACCTGAACCGGAACAAACACGACACCCCTTGCCGTTACACATTATACATTGAACATCTACTTCACAACTTGGTTCTGTAAAAGGGAAAAAACTATTCCTTAATCTTGTAGGTCTTGCTCCTTCAAAATAAATTTTTATAAATTCATTTAAAATCCCTTTTAAATCAGCAAACGTAATGCCTTTATCTACTAAAAGACCTTCTATTTGATGGAATTGATTATGTTTTCTTGCACTAACAGATTCACATCTAAAAACACGTCCGGGGGAAATTACCCTTATAGGTGGTCTGTGAGAAAGCATTTCTCTTATTTGAGCACCTGATGTTTGACTTCTTAATATTACATTGTCTTTTCCTTCAACATAAAATGTATCTTGCATATCTCTTGCAGGGTGGTCTTGAGGAAAATTAAGCATATCAAAATTTATATATTCAGTTTCAAGTTCCGGAGAGTTTTCAGGCTTTACTACAGAAAAACCCATGCCTTGAAAAATTTCAACAATTTCATTAATAGATTTTGTTATGGGGTGCATTTTACCTACAGGAATATAATCACCGGGTAATGTAATGTCAATTGTTTCTGATTTTAATTTTTCATTCCTTTCGGCTGTTTTTAATTCTTCAAATTTCCCATCTAATAAATTTTGCAAATCTTTAGAAATTTTATTTGTTAAAGCACCAATAACTTTTTTATCTTCAACCGATAAATCTTTTAGCTGTTTACGAATATTATTAAGTTCACTTTTCCTTGATAAATGACTATTTTTAACTTCTTCCAGTTCAGTAACCGTATTTGCATTATTAATTTCAGCTGAAATTGTTGTATATAATTGTTCAAGTTTTTCTTTCATAAGAACCTCTATTTTTATATTTTTATTTAAATTATATGACAAAAACTATACTATGTGAAAAAAATTTGCTATAATTTTTGTATTATGAAGAAGAATTTTTTATTAGCAGTCTTAACGGCAGGAATTTTATCGAATATAGCATACTCAGCTGAAGCTTACAAAAATGATTTAAGAACATTATTTTTAAATAACCAAGCTGTTATTTATGAAATTAATATGAGAAGTTTTAATGCCGATGACAAAAATGGTAATGAAATTATTGAAGTTGAAAAAGGTGAAACCAGAGGTAATTTTCTAAATGCCATTGACAGATTAGACGAACTTCAAAACTATGGTATTAATGCAATTCATCTTATGCCGATAAATCCTGTTGGCAAAATTAATGCTATTGGTACAGCTGGTTCTCTTTATGCTATGACAGAAATTGCCGATATTAATCCCGAATTGATTGACAAAAATTCTAAATTATCTGCACGTGAACAACTAAAAACTTTTATTGATGAATGTCATAAAAGAAATATTAGGGTTTTTATTGATATTCCTGCTTGTGGTTCTGCTGATATGGCTCAAAAATATCCCGAAATGTTTGTTAAAGATAAACATGGTAAGGCTATTATCCCTGTTGATTGGACTGATGTAAGATTATTTAAAACAGTCGAAAAAGATGGAAGTTTGAATAAAAAACTTCTAGATGAGCATAAAAAATATGTTGATATGATAATTGAAGCCGGTGCTGATGGTATTAGAGCAGATGTTGCACCTATTAAACCTAAAGAATTTTGGCAAGAACTAATAAATTATGCAAGAGAAAAAGATAGTGAATTTATGTTTCTCGCTGAAACAGCAGAGGCATGGGCTCCTCCAAAAGTTCCTTCTCCTACTGCAAATTATATTAAATTACTTGAAGCAGGATTTGATGGTTATTATGGAAATTGCTTAAACTTTTTAAATTTTAAATCTTCAAAAGATTTTGATTTTGTTTTTAAACATATTAATAAACTTGCTAAAAAAGGTATTAAAAAATCTATTATAGGTTGTTTTGATTCTCATGATTTAAAAAGTGCCTAT
>JAFQYI010000134.1 GCA_017406505.1 bacterium | reverse complement strand
AGAAAATTTGCAAAGAAAAGAAATGGCACAACAAGTTGCTGAACAAAAATTAAATACGGCACAAGCAGAATTGGACAAAGCTCAACTTGAATATGATAATGCAAGAGCAGAAGTTAAAACTCAAATGACTGCAAGAATGTCAAAATTGCAAAATAACGTAAATATTAAAAAATCAAATTTAGAAGTTGCTACTCAAAAAGCAAATTTAGCTAGAACTTTACTTCAAGAAGCAGACATGAAGTTGGCAAAAGCTCAAGAAAATTTTGAAAGATTTCATGCTGAAACAGTTGAAGAATAATAAAATAGATTTTTCTCTCTATCTCTTTTTATAAAAAGTATGTGTGTGTTCAGGCGTGATTAATATCACGCCATTTTCTTTATATAAAAAAGCTATCTTTTGTAATTTATTTATAAAGTTTCATAATTATCCCATCAAGCACACCGTTAATAAATTCAACAAAATAAGATATGAAACTAGTATTCATTTTAAGAAAATCTAAATTCAATCCGAAAGTCCGAACTTCTGCCTAAAACCAGTCAAACAAGTGAACTTTTTTGATATTTAATTGATATTTTCTTTTAAAACTACGATTTGTTTCTTGTTTTATACTTTGGTATTTAAGAAGGAATAAATCACTAAAGTTTTGTTTATTTATAACATTTGTGGAACTTTCTTAAAGCAATTCATCTTTCAGATTAGGTTTATATAAAACTTGTTACGAATCAATTTTGTATATATATTAATATTTCTGAGCAATGTTATAGCTTTCTATTTTTTATCAATATATTTTATCTTGGTTTGTTTTAATTTAATATTTCCTGATAGTTTATTTTTATTTGTATCTACTGTTATATAGTTATTAACTGGGCTATAATAAATATATTTGAATTTTTTTGGTATATATATTATTTGATTACCTATACCTCGCAAATTTTTTAATTTATAACTATTTAAGGGTTCTATTATGTTTACATACCATCTGATTTGTTCCAATGATGGCTTTTGCATCGGTGATGTTTTATCTTCCGAATAATTCGCTAATCCACCTTTATAATATCGTCTAAAAAGTTCTGATGGCATATTTTTTAAAGGACTATTTGTGTGGACATCTCTATATATTGGATTTAATTCTACAAGCATTTGTTTCTTTACTAATTCGATTGATTCGTATGCCTTTTGATTAAAAGCAGTATTTGCAGCAAATATTATAAAATCATTATAATATTCATCATAAATATCAATTTCGGCACAGTAAGAATATAAGCCTGTTACTGTCCATATTTTTCTTTTATTTTTTTCAAAAATATTATATTTTGTTTTTTTTGTATATTCAAAATCAAGAGAATTTAACATTGTAATAACTGTTTGTTTGTATTTTTTACCATCTTTTTCAAACTTATAAGTAACTGTATATGGTTCAACATTTGGGTTGATTATGTCAATTTTTGAGCTTTTTATATCTGTCTTAGTATTTAATTTTAAATTTTCTATTTTCTTATACATTTCCTCTGTCAAGTATTCTTTAATATCTTTTTGACAATATTGAGATGATAGTATTTGTATATTTTGAGCAGAAGGATTTTCTTTTTTTATAAATTTCAAAACGTAATCTTGTATTGTCTGAAAATTTTGTTTTGTAATTTTCGACAAAGAATCTATATCCGATAATTTAAAAGAATCAAGTTGCCTACCATTGTCTGAAAATGTAATTTTAGAAGAATAGAAAAATTTAATATCTCGATTGTTTGAAACTGCTGAAACAGAAAGTAAAACAGGAGCTTCTAAATTTCTTATCCAAAAAATGTTATAATTTAGATTAAAATCTTGTGGTAATAAAACCCTTGCAAATTCAATTTTAGATTTAGGTTCATTTATTATTTCAAACTTAAATATTTTAGAAGCTTCTTCAGATTTAACAGGTAAAACCAATATATTACAAAAAATCAAACAAAAATATAAAAATTTTTTTATCATAATTCCTCCTGATAAGTATATTATACAAGAAATTTGTAATATCATATATAATAATTACAAGTACACAAAAGTTTACAATACATGCAATTTCAAGAGTAATAAAGTTTTAATATAAGTAGAGTATCCATAACAGGAGGATTTTTACATGGTTGGCGTATTTGGAAATTTATCATCATCTTTAGCAGCTAAGCTTACAGCAGCTAATGTTGATT
>JAFQYI010000133.1 GCA_017406505.1 bacterium | reverse complement strand
TTCTGCAACCGGTAAAATTTCTTTAAATAGTGGTTCTATTTGTATCGATGACGAATATTCTTTAAGTTCTAATGACTCTATAAATGTAGAAAGTGGTGAGATTGTACTAGGGGAAGATTCTGAAATATCTTCTGTGGGAGATTTTACTATATCTAAAGGTGGTGTTAATTATACATCTGAAAATAAAAAGGGTACTATTACCGTAGGGGGTTCTTATACTCAATCTAAAGATTCTTCTATATATGCAAAGGATATTTATGCAGGTTCAGATTTGTCTGTTCAAGGGGGTACATTAAATACTAATACAATAGGCTCTTCTTCCTCTAAAATAGGAGGAATATATTCTCAAAATATATCTTCTTCAAGTACATCAGTTTATAATACAACAGTAAATACAGACAGTATCTATGCTGCTGCTATCAATATTATTAACGGAACATTAAATCTTGGTGAAAATGCATCATCATCTATATTATCAGGTGATGTAACCACTATAGCAGGTGGTACTTTAAACTTATATAATACCGTATTCAAAGCAAGTCAAATAGCTCCAAGTACAGGTGCTTCATTATCAATAAATAATTCAACTATGAATTTCTTTGGTATTAATAATTATATTGGTTTGTATGATACGTCTAAATATATATATTCTGCAAGTATAGGTGATAATACAACCAATACAATCAATATAGGGGATGATGATGAAAATAGTGATATATTAAATATACATGCCGGTGCCGGTAATTTTAATTTTGGAAGTAGCTCGACAGTTAATATCAATAGTGATGGTGAACTTAAATTAACTGCACAAAAAGGAAATATTACTTTTGATTCTCAATCTAACATCACAAATCAAGGTACTATTACGATTAATGCACCAGGAACTACAAATAAAGTTGTTAGTTTAGGAAATATAAATTCTGAAAATAATAACAATGGTGATATTTATGTTTATGGTAATGCAACCATAACAGGTAATGTATATACTGATAAATTAACGCAAACATTAGGAAAGACTGAAATAGCCGAAAATGCATTACTCAATGCCGGTAATACAGGTACAGCTATAAATATAAGTAATGGAGCTCTTAATTTTAATGGAAATAAAGCTGTTGTATCTGTTGATAATGGAACATTCCAAATTGATAATACAGGAGAAATCAATATTTTATCCGGAACTGAATCATACTTATCGGCTAAAACAATATCAATAACAGATACTGATTTAAACCTTTCAAAAAATACAGAGTTCACATTCAAACCGGGAACAGGTAATCTTAGTTTTGACAATGTAACTACTAATTTGGGTGAAAGCTCAAATCTTACAATAGACACAACTAATGGTACTGCTTCTTTAGAAGATAGTTCAATTACTTTGGGGACTTCTGCAAAGTTAAACTTGCAGGGTAACACTGAATTGACAAAAACCACAACAACATTAACAAACAATTCTGAATTAAATTTGAATTCAAAAAATGGAGATATTTCTTTAGATGCTGATTCCACAATAACAAATAATGGGGGTAACATAGTTGTTAATGGAGATGTTAATAAAGTAATAATTAATTCGGCAATCAATACCAGCAATAATAAAAAAGGAAATATTGAAAAATCAGGTAAAAATACTTTAGATATAAATAATACAGTATATGGAAACAATTTAACAGTAAATGAGGGAGTCTTAAATGCAAATAATAATATTATTTTAGGAGGTACTGTTTCTATCATAGGTGATACTGAAAATAGTAAAACTGCAAAGGTAGAAATTGCAAAAAATTATAAAATTGCAGCAGATGGTGATGTTTCTATAGGTTCTGTTGATAATTATGCAAATTCGATATTGACTTTAAATGCCAATTCAACAATATCAGGTAAAAATGTATATATTAATGCCATTGTAAATGCAGTAAAAGCGACAATTGCTGCTGATACTTCCGAAGGTACAGTTAATATAGCAGGTTCATCAGATATTACAATTTCTCATTATTCTGGAGATGAAGACAATATAACAATTACTACAATTAAAGGTAAAAATATTAACGTTTCAGGGAAATCAAATATCAAAGTTGAAGAAGGTGCTCAATTAGTATATGATGGAACGGTTAATTCATATAATTCTCATTATGATGTAGACAAAAATGCAAAATGGATTGTTAATTCAGGTTCATATACAAACGAAGATGGTACTGTTTTATACAATAAAGGTAACGTTCAACTAGATGACAATGTAATATTTATCAATAGTTCTTCAACAACTGAAGGTAGTGCTATTTATAATGTTGGAAATATTAAAGCATATCAATATGAAACAGGAAGATATGCATATAAAACTCAATTTAGTGGAAATAGAACAGAAAAGAATGGTGCTGCAATATATAATGGTATTGCAGCTGATAACACTAACGGTATAATTTTATTGGGAGATAATGCTCAATTTTTATCTAATACTTCTTTGGAAAATGGTGGTGCTATTTACAATATAAGTAATGGTAATACTACAGAAGATGCTATTACAATAGGTGATTCTTCAACATTTTCTTCAAATACTTCATTATTAGATGCAGGTGCTATATATGCAAGTGGTGCAGGAAAAATTAGTATTGGCAAAAATTCTATATTTAGTTCAAATAAAGCAGGGTTTAATTCATCAAATATAGCCACTAAAAATGCAAATGGTGGTGCTGTGTATATTGACAATAATGCAACTGTTTCAATAGGAAATAATGCTAGTTTTACAGGTAATATTGCAACAGTAGCAGGTGGTGCTGTATATAATACAGGAACTTTAATTTTTAATGCAGCTGATTCGGAAGTAAGTAATTATAAAGCCGCATTTGTAGGTAATGGTCAATATGTGGCAGAAGATATTACAAATACAACACAAAAAGGTGGAGCTATATATAATACAGCGACAATACAAACTATTGACGAAACCAATAATACATATAATGGATTATATAAAATTTTATTTGGAGGAACAACATCAGCAGCAGGTAACAATGCTGAATATGGTGGTGCTCTGTACAACGCAGCAGATAATACCTTAAATATTTCAAAATCTTTATTCCAATATAACAAAGCAACAAAAGATGGTGCTGCTATATACAACCAATCTGGAACAATAGCAATTGAACCTGACACATATTTTTATCTAAACGAAGGTAAAGGTAATGGTGGTGCAATTTATAACAATGCAAACATTCAAATTGCAGCAGGTTCTTCATTTGGAAATACAAATTTAGGCAACACAGCAAACAAAGGTGGTGCAATTTACAATAATTCATCATTAACAATAAATGCAGACGAAGATTCCAAAGTTAATTTCATTGGTAATACAGCTAAAACATCTGGTGGTGCGATTTATAACGCCGGTACAATTAATTTAACAAATAGCAATATAATAGATTATACAGATTTTTCATATAATACTGCAGGAAGTACAAGTAGTCTTATATCTGGTGCAGGAGGTGCTATTTATAATGAAGGTACTATAGAAATTGAAAACAGTAATTTTACAAATAACGGTGTTGTATATGGAAGTTCAAAAGGTGGTGCAATTTATAATGCTGGTACTTTAAGTATTGGAGATAAAGCTGTATTTAAAGAAAACCAAGCAACAGGAACACAAACAACCCAAGATTTATATGCAGCCGGTGGTGCAATTTATAATGCCGGAATTTTGAATATTAATAATGGCTCTACAATACAAAATAACTATACAGACGGAAAAGGTGGTGCAATTTATAATGCATCAACAGCAACTACAATAATTAATGAAGGTGCTGTTATAGGAGGTTTGTTAGAAGAATATCAAACAGAAACATCTACTACTGGAGGAAACTCAGCATTAAAAGGTGGTGGCATATATAATGACAACGGTACATTGACATTTGCTGCCGGAGATGTATATTTAATAGGCAATATTGCAAAAGAAGCCGGTGGTGCTTGGTATAATAAATCTACAAGTGATGTATCTACAGAAAATAATTCACTAATTTTTTATGGTAACTCTGTATTGACAAATAGTAGTGATGTTACCGGAAAAGGTGGTGCGATTTATAATGATAAAGATTCAACCGGATTATTTACAGTTAAGAATGCAACATTTATTTCAAATGCTGCCGATGCAGGTTCTGCAATATACAACGCAGGAAATATGTTAGTTTATGGTGTAAGTTCAAATTATTTTGAAGGTAACTTAAATGGAAGTGCCATTGGTAATGAAAAGACAATGGAATTAGAACCAGGTTTTGAATTTGGTTATGAAAAAGACTCAATAGTGCATAATGCAGGTGCTCTATGGAACCAAGAAGATGGTGTTATCACAGCGAAAGTTTCAGACGACACCAATAAAAGTTTATATATACACGATACCGGTTATACGGATTCTAATGGTAATGGGGCTGTGAATGGTGCCGGTTTACATTTACAAGATGATTCCGTAATCAATACAGTTGATGCAGATAATATTACATTAACAAATACAATTACAAACGCTGAATTTGTTAATAACATTGGTAATAAAGGTGGTGCTGTTTATAAAAATTCAACCCAAGATTTATCTATAAAGGATACCCTTTTTGATTCAAACAGGGCATCAGCACAAACTGTAGATAACGAAAACAATGCCGGTGGTGGTGCTATATATAACATTGGTCAAAATGGAAGTACAAGTAATATAACGATTGACAATGATGTTTTATTTAAGTCTAATATAACATCCGGAAAAGGTGGTGCGATTTATAATGGGGCAAATGGTTATATTGAATTTGCACCGGGTTATATGATGGGTGAAAATGTTTCTGGTTATTCAAACGTAGCCGGAACTGCCGGTGGTGCTATTGCAAATGAAGGAACTATATTGTTCTCAACAGATTCTGATACAAACAGAAGTGTATATTTTAGATACCAAGGTGGTGGTTATGGTTCTTCTTCCGGCAATGTATATAATGGAAAAGGTGGAGCTCTTTATATAGCTGAAAAAGGTATTATATCAACAGTTAATGGTAGTTCCGTTGAAGCAAATACATTGAGTAAAGCTGTATTTACGAACAACGAATCTCAATATGGTGGTGCTATATACAAAGATGATGGACGTTATGTTTTAAATATTGCAAACACGCAATTTTCCGGTAACAGAGGTTATTTAGATGGAGGTGCTGTCTATAACAATGTTGGAGAAATGAATATTGATTTGTCTGTTGCAAACGACAACATATTTGTAGGAAATTTGGCAGGTAATTCATTCTCGTCAATATCTTCGTCAGGACGTGGTGGTGCTATTTATAACAGTGGCATAATGAATATTACAAACAAAATATATGACAAAAACCATTCATTTACATCAGCTGTTTTTGTTTCTAACGTAGCGAATGGAGCTGATGGAAAAGGTGGTGCCATTTATAATAGTGGAGACATAACTATCAATGGTGGTGTAGGATTTTACAATAACTCAGCAGCAAGTGGTGGTGCTATTGCAAGTTCAGGTTCTGTAACATTAAATCTTGAAGATGAAAATGGTGATGAAGCTGATATTATTTTCTCTCAAAATACAGCAACAGAAGGCTCTGCTATATACTTAGAAGGTGGTTCTTTAATTATACAAGGTAAAGGTACCGTTACTTTTAATGATGAAGATAAGGCTAAAGGTATAGTTGCCCAAACCATTGCAAGTAGTGGCTCTAACGCAATGAGAATTACAGGTGGTACAGTAAATTTCTATTCTGATGCAAGTGGCTATAACGGAACTTATTACCAAACAGGTGGTACGGTAAGATCAAAGAATAAATTTTTAACAATAGCAGATAGCCCTATCAGAACAGTTACAGGTGGTACATTAATTTTAGACGAAGGTGCTCAATTAATGTCGGATTATTTACTGGTTTCAAATATTGAAACAGAGTCTGAAAATTCTGCTAAAATTATTTTTAACTCTAACACTAAAGCTAAATTAACAGATTTAAGTGCATTATATGATAACGCATCAACATTTAATTATTTCAAATATACAAATACAGACGATAATTCTGAACACAAGGTTGGATTAAGAGCAGCTGATGTAGAAATTAATGATACAGCAGTAATTGAAAAAGATGCTACTATCGGTAATGCTAAAAACTCATATATGGTTAGAAATCTTACTTTAAGTAAAGGTGCTCAACTTGATGCTAACATTACAGTATATGGTGGTACAACAAGTGAAGATACAGGTGCTTCTTTAGTATTAAATGAAGGAGCTCTTGGCTCAGATAAAGCAGGAGTATCTTTAGAAGGTCATAACTCAAATCTTGAAATCAATAACACGAAAACAGAAATCAAGTTTGGAGGCACAATTAAAAATGCAGGTGTTGCATATAACAATAAAATAACTAAAACAGGAAATGGAAAAGTAACGATTAGTGGTGATGCATCAGGATATAATGGTGCTTATTCTCAAAATGCCGGTTTAGTTGAATTTGTTAAGGGTTCAAAATTCTTTGGTTCAGGAACAACAACAAATGTAACAGGAACAGGTGAGTTAAAAATTGCAAGTGATGTTGAATTAAGTGATGGTTCAGTAATTAATATTGATGGAAACAGTACTTTTTCAACTGCAAAAGCCTCTCAAGTTGATTTGACGGGAGATTCTGGTGCGATTATAACAATGGAAGATACAGATGTTACCATCAATATGGGACAAAAAACTGCACTTGAAGTTACAAGCAATGCAAAAGTTAATGCTGCCCAAGATGTAATTAGAATAGGAAATGATAATTTACAAGTAAATACAGTTACATTAGGAGGTTCAGATCAAGATGGTGGTTCTGTAAATGTAACAGTCAATCCAAATACTAAGTTTATTCTTCAAAATGATTCATCAACAGAAGGAAAAGGAGGAATTCTTGGATTTGGTGAAAATGTTACATTTAAGAGTACGTCAGGTTCATCTGTTACACCTACAGTTCAATTAAAAGATAATACACAATTAAAATTCAATAATGAAAATGATAGTAATATTTCCTTAGTAATTCAAAGTATAGATGATAATGAAAAACTTAATACAGAATGGTCTAAAGACAATGGTAAAATTATTAAAGAAAATAGTGGTATAATAACTGTTAATGGAGCAGCTGGAGATTTTCATGGAACTTTGGTAGTAAAAGATGGAGGAATTGATACTTCAAATACTACATTTAGTGCTGATACTGTTTATGATTTATCAAAAATTGCATCAAATGCAGATGTTACAGTTACAAATGTAACAAGCAATGATGATATTGTTATAGTTGGTGGTGTATCTCCTGAACAAGAGGGCTCATCATATACAGTTTCAATTAAAAATGATACAGGAAATGTTAATATTAAAGATGCAAACAACCAAAGTAACGGTGACATTTATATAACAAATGCTTCTACAGGAACTATTACAACAAAAGGCTCAACGACAGCTAAAAATGTATATGTTAAAGATTCTTCAGTTTTAAATGTAAGTAATAGTGATGGTTTATATGTAGAAGATGATTTAACTTTGAAAAATTCAACTATTAACTTATTAAAGGGTAATTTATTTATAGGTGGAAATTATTCAATGGGTTCTACCGTAAATATGATGAACGGAGTAATTAATACACAAACTATTGCCGGTAATATGACATTAACAGACAATAGTGATTATTTAATAGATATAAATCCTATGTTATATCAAAGTGATAAAGTAATAATTGATGGAAATCTTTCTTCCGATGTGTCAGGAACAGAAAGACAATTAAATATTTCAAATTATAATTTAATGTCAGAACCAACCAATGAATATTCTATATATAAAGTTTTTGATGTAAAAGGAAAAATAAGTGATGTAAAATTCACGACAACAAAGACGAATGTAACAACACCTGTTGCAAACTATGTATTTATGCCATCAGGAAATAACGGTTCATACATGTTAGCAAGAACAGGATTTACCCCAACAGCAATGGCAGGTGCAGCAGCTATGCAAGTAGGAGGTTATTTATCACAACTTCAAACGTATGATGAAGCATTTGGTAATTTAGATTCTGTAATGGTTCTTCCGGTGATAGGATATAACAGTCCAAATATTTATGCGAATACTGGAATTGATGAAACATTAGTATATACACCTTTATTTATACCGGAATTAGAAAAAGGTGTATGGTTCAGACCTTATGGAAATTTTGAAAGTGTAGATTTACAAGATGGTCCTAAAGTTACAAATCAAACATACGGTGCTTTAGTTGGTGGAGATACGGCATTAAAAGATTTAGGCAACGGATTCCAGGGAACTCTTGGAGGATATGTAGGATATACAGGAGCTCATCAATCATTTAATGGTGTATCTGGTAATCAAAATGGTGGATTAATAGGTGTAACCGGAGCATTATATAAAGGTGGATTCTTTAGTGGATTAACAGTAAATGCAAATGCAGGATTTAGTAATATGTCTACTCCATACGGTAAAAACGATTTCTTTATGTTATCAGCCGGTGTTGCATCAAAAACAGGTTACAATTGGGAGCTTGGAAGAGGAAGATTTATAATTCAACCAAGTTGGTTAATGTCATATACATTTGTAAATGCATTTAATCCCTCCGATATTATGGGAAGAAAAGTTGATGCTGATGCATTGCATGGTGTACAAATTGCACCTGGTATAAAACTTATGGCAAACTTACCTCAAGGCTGGCAGCCATATTTGTTATGTGATTTCAGATTTAATTTTGGAGATGAAACGCATTTCTCTATAGGCAATGTTACAATAGATGATACATACGTAAAACCTTATGTTGAATATGGTTTAGGTATGCAAAAACGTTGGGGAGAAAGATTCACCGGATTTGGACAATTCTTGGCAAGAAATGGTGGCAGAAACGGTGTTGGTGTAAACTTAGGTTTACGTTGGTGCGTTGGTCAAGGAAGATAGTTTAATTTTTAATTATTAGCTTAAAAAAGTCCTTAATAGAAATAATAAATTAAGGACTTTTTTACAGTTTTTTAATCGAAAATGTTTTTTTGACACAGATTATAATATAGTTCTATACAAAGGGATAAATCTGTTTTTATTATATTTAACTAATTATATTTTTATTTTGCAATATATATCTTTATCAATAAAGATTTTACATTATTCCATACAAAAACTATAATTAATGGTACTAATATTCCTGCAATAGTATATAACATCCACCAACCTTTTATATAAGCCAGAGTTAAAAATGATGCAAGCAAATAATAATGTGGTTTAAAGTAAATACAAATTTGTATGAAAGTAATTATTTTAAATCCAATATAATGAAATAATAATATACTAAGTGAATGCTTACCTATATATGAGAGAATTGTACTAAAAAGTTTAAGTTTCGAGATACTATTTGAAACATACAAAATAAATATAAATCCAAATATAGAATTTAATAAAAATATATAAATATTAGGATATATATTTTGAGATAATTCTGTTCTTCCACCAATATATATATAAGAAATTAAAAGTCCTATAAAACTGAAGAATCCCCAATATTTGTTGATTTTGTCCTTATATGAATTTAATAAAATTCCTATATAGAACAATATTGAACATGAGCAAATTGTTCCAATACCATAAAAATCAAATTTTAATTTTTGGAATAAATAGCCTATAAATAATAATAAAATATATACAATTAATCTAGATGTTTTAAATATAAAAATATTTTTAATATACTTTTTAAGAATAAAATGTATGAAAACTGATAATATTGCAATCCAAAATAATACTCTTAAAAACCATGTTGGGCTGAGTTGTTCATTGCTATAAAAACAAAAAATCGTAAATATTCTAAATAAAATTTCTTGCAAAGAATAAGGAAATATTAATCCACAATGAGAAGCGTGTGAAAGAATTCCTCGATAAGCATATCTTGTAAAATATATAAAATCGGGATTATTTGTATATACATTTATTTTTATTAAAAAATTATGAATTAAAGTCAAAAATATATTCCACAATACAAAAGGAATATATAATCTTTTTATTTTAGATTTAATAAAATATTTAAAATCTTCTATTGAACTATATGCTTTTTCCTTAAAAAACATTCCTGAACATATAAAAAACAAGGCCATATGAAACATATATACAAACTTAAGCAAAGGAAAACTTGCATGTCCCATTACCATAAATAAAATTCCAAAGCCTTTTAATATATCGAGAGATTTATTTCTTTTTTTATTTTCCATTTTTGTTTAAGATTATAAATAATTTAGCTATATAAATATATTATAAAAAACAAAAATAATATAATAAAAAAAGCTCATTTAATTAATTTTCTTTACAATGAGCTTTTTGAATTTTCAGAGTTTTTTATTTTTTACTTATAATTATTTTTTCACCATCCGTGTCAATTAAAGCTGTATCTCCTTTTTTAATTGTTCCTGAAAGTAAATATTTTGCAAGAGGATTTTCAATTAGTTGCATAATAGTTCTTTTTAGTGGTCTTGCTCCATATTGTGGATTAAATCCTTCTCTGGCTATTAATTCTCTTGCATCATCTGTCATTTCCATTGAAATTTCATTTTCTTTTAATAGATTTTCAAGGTATTTAATTTGAATATTGGTTATTTTTTGTAAATCATTCATTGACAAAGCTCTGAAAAATACTGTTTCATCAATTCTATTGAGAAATTCCGGTTTAAATTTAGTTTTCATAATATTTTCGATTTCTTCTTTTAAATTATTATATTCTTGTTCACTCAACATTGATTTTACAGTATTTTCCAGAATAATATCGCTGCCAATGTTACTTGTCAGAATTATTAATGTATTTTTAAAATCAACAGTTTTTCCTTTTGAATCAGTTAATCTGCCATCATCAAAAATTTGAAGCATTATATTGAAAATTTCAGGGTGTGCTTTTTCAATTTCATCAAAAAGAATGACAGAATATGGTTTTCTTCTTACAGCTTCTGTAAGTTGTCCACCTTCATCATATCCGACATATCCCGGAGGAGCACCTACTAATCTTGCAACTGTATGTTTTTCCGAATATTCTGACATATCAATTCTAATCAATGCATCTTCATCATTGAACATAAATTCTGCAAGTGCTTTTGCAAGTTCTGTTTTACCTACGCCTGTAGGACCGAGAAATATAAATGTTCCAATAGGTCTGTTAGGATTTTTTAAACCTGCTCTTGCACGTCTAATAGCATCAGAAACTATTTGTACTGCTTCATCTTGTCCAATAACTCTTTTGTGCAGGAAATCTTCCATATTCAAAAGTTTTTGAACTTCACTTTCCATAAGTTTTGAAACAGCAATACCTGTCCATTTGCTTACTATTTGAGCAATATCATCTTCATCAATTTCTTCCTTCAGAAGCCTTGTATCTTTTGCTTTATTTTCAGTATCTTTTGCTTTATCAAGTTGTTTTTGAAGTTCAATAAGTTTTCCATATTTTAGTTCAGCAGCTTTTTGTAAATCGGCATTTCTTTCAGCTTTTTCTATTTCAATTTTTACTTTTTCAATTTCTTCTTTTATAGATGCTTCACCTTTAATAGAACTTTTTTCCAATTCCCATTGATTTTTAATTATATCAATTTTGAAATTTAAATCTTTTAAAAGTTTATCTATATGTTCTATTTTTTCTTTATTTTCATCGGATAATTCACTTTGCAGAGCAGTTTTTTCAATCTCTAATTGCATTTTTTGTCTAACCATATTATCAAGTTCGGCAGGCATTGAATCAATTTCAATACGGAGAGATGATGCTGCTTCGTCAATTAAATCTATAGCTTTATCGGGAAGAAAACGGTCTGTTATATACCTGTCCGATAATTTTGCAGCAGCAATTAAGGCAGAATCCTTTATTCTAACTCCATGGTGAACTTCATAACGTTCTTTTAAACCACGTAAAATACTTATGGTATCATCAACAGTTGGTTCATCAACCAAAACAGGTTGAAAACGTCTTTCTAATGCAGGATCTTTTTCTATATATTTTCTGTATTCATTTACTGTTGTTGCTCCGATACAACGTAAAACACCTCTTGCGAGCATAGGTTTTAATAAATTTCCGGCATCTGTTGAGCCCTCAGCAGCACCTGCACCAACTACAGTATGCAATTCATCGATAAACATAATAATTTCGCCATTTGAAGATTCAACTTCCTTTAAAACAGCTTTTAATCGTTCTTCAAATTCTCCTCTAAATTTTGCACCTGCAATTAAGGCACCTATATCCAAAGATACGAGTTTAGTATGTTTTAGGCTTTCCGGAACATCACCTCTAATAATTCTTTGAGCAAGTCCTTCAACTATTGCTGTTTTTCCAACACCCGGTTCACCAATAAGAACAGGATTATTCTTAGTTTTTCTAGATAAAATACGAGTAATATTACGTATTTCTTCATCTCTACCAATAACAGGATCTATTTTTCCTTCTTTTGCGGCTTTAGTAATATCTCTACCATATTTTTCTAAAACATTTTCTTCTTTTTCATTTTGTTCAAACATATTATCACCACCTACCAATATAATTATACTACACCGATTAGCACTTGTCAATAGAGAGTGCTAACTTTGACTTTTTTTGTCTTATG
>JAFQYI010000010.1 GCA_017406505.1 bacterium | reverse complement strand
TTCTTTTTGATTGTTTAATTATTTATAATATTATATTATTAAACAATAAATGAAAAAGATTGCAGATATTTTATGAAAAAAATAAAAAAACATTTAAAGAATATTATTGCTTTAATAATTACTTTGTTTTTTTTAGCACTTGTAATTTATAAAGTTGATATCTCTGAAATGTTAAATACGTTTAAATTATTTAATTTGAAAGATTTAATATTTTTAACTCCCTTATATATCATTATTATGATGCTTAGGGCAAAAAGATGGGCTATTTTATTACCGGAAAATAAATGCTATTTTTATAATTTATATGAAATTTATATGTTATCAAATTTATTAAATATTTTCTTGCCGGCAAGGGCAGGAGATATATTTAGGGGATATTATTTTGGTCAAAAATATAATTTATCAAAAATGAATACCATAGGAACTGTTGCTGCCGAAAGAATTTTAGATGGATTAACCGTAATTTTTATCTTATTTTTAGGGATTATTTTATACAACAAATCTGAGATGGCAATTCATTTAGCAATAATATCCGGTATAATTTTTATTTTCAGTTTTATGTTAATGTTTTGGATTTACAAATATGATAAAATTGACCAACTTTGTGATTACATCAAAAAAAAGACTTCTTTTTTGCCTGAAAAATATAGAAAATCATTATATTTTTTCATAGATAAAACAAGTCCTTATATTAAATCTTTCATCAAAGGATTTGAATCATTTGCAAACCCAAATAAATTATTTCAAGCCATATTATATAGTATATACTCTTGGGCTGGTGATTGTATTTTTATATATCTTTTGATAATTGCCTTTGGAATAAAAGTTAATTTTATTGCATCATTCTTTGTTATTTCATTCATAGCATTATCTACAATTTTGCCCTCTACTTCAATATACATAGGATTATATCAGTATGCATTTATTTTAGCATTAGGACTATTTGGAATAGATAAATCGCCTGCATTAAGTATTTCCATTATGCAGCAAGGATTATTGTTGATAATTTATCTCATTATATCTATAATATTTGTATTTAGAAATCATATATCAATAAAAGAGATAAAAGAGGATACTTGCATTGAAATTAAATAACACTCCAAAATCAATGAGGTTACACATAGGTATTTTTGGAAAAAGAAATGTCGGTAAATCCTCATTAATGAATTTAATTACAGGTCAAGATATATCAATTGTTTCCGATATTCCGGGAACGACTACTGATTCTGTTGAAAAAACAATGGAACTGTTACCGTTAGGTTCGGTCGTTTTCATTGATACAGCTGGTATAGATGATATTGGTAAACTTGGAGAACAAAGAGTAAAAAAATCAAAAAAAATTATAGATAGAACTGATGTAGCTGTCATTGTTTGTGATTATAATGGAATAGATGTTTTTGAAGAAGAACTTATTAAAATTTTTAAAAAAAATAATGTTCCAATAATTATATTTATAAATAAAACAGATATAGCTAATCCTGTAAAAAATAAGTTTGAAGAAATAAAATCTCAAGCAGATTGTGTAATAACATCTTCAGTGAAACAAGATGATAAAATAATAAATAAAATTAAAGAAGCCTTAATAAAGGTTGTTCCTGAAGAATTTATGAATCCTCCTGCGATTTTAGAAAATATAGTTCAACCGGAAAATACAGTAATATTAGTAACTCCGATAGATAAAGAAGCACCCAAAGGAAGATTGATATTACCACAAGTTAATGTTTTAAGAGAATTATTGGACAATAATTGTATTTCAATTGTAGTAACCGAAAAAAAATTAGAACAAGCATTAAAATCATTTAATATTACACCAAAAATAGTAATTACAGATTCGCAAGCATTTAAATATGTTTCAGAAATTGTTCCTGAAAATATTCCTCTTACATCTTTTTCAATTTTATTTGCAAGATTAAAAGGTGATTTAAAAATTTTTTATGATGGAGCAAAATATATTGATAGACTTCAAGATAATGATACAGTATTGATATGTGAAAGTTGTACTCATCACCCGATAGAAGATGACATAGGCAGAGTAAAAATACCTAACCTTTTAAGAAAAAAAACAAGTAAAGATTTAAAATTTGAGTATATTTCTTCTCATGATTTTCCTGTCGATATAGATAAATATAAATTGATTATCCATTGTGGTGGTTGTATGACAAATAGAAGAGAAATTCTTTCCAGAATAAATAAGGCTCAAACAGCAAATATTCCAATAACAAACTATGGTATTGCAATTTCGCATTGTTTTGGAATATGTGAAAGAGCAATGAATCCATTCTATAATAATACGGAAATACAAAAATAAAAAAGGAAACAGCATCTTAATCTAAAATTTTGACACAGTTTCCTATTTTATTTGGAAATAATAGGTGTAAATTAAAATGGAATTTATGTTATTGTTGAGGTTTTTGAGGGTCGCCGTATTTAGCTCTCAATTGAGCTTTAGCTTCCTCAAGAGAAATACCGTTTTCTTCTGCATATTGTTGAGCATAAGCATCAGGATCCATATCTTGATTGTTTTGCTGACCTGCAACTTGTGCCCCTTTTAATGATGATTGAGAACTGCTATCTTGTTCTGAATTTGAATTACCCATAAAAAAGTTTTTTATATTTTGTAATAAATTGGTTATGCCTGTTTCTTGCATCATTTGTGCAAAAAGCATATCGGTGTCAAAAGAATCATCAACATCTCCCATAAAAGAAACAGGTTTATCTTGATTGTTCATTCCAAATAAAGACTGATTTTGCATACCTCCTATTTGAGGATTGCCATACTGATTTTGTAATTCAATCTTTGCATCATTCACATTCATATTGTTGTCTTGTGCATATTTCTTTAAATATGAATATGGATTATTCCCTACTAAATTAATATTCATAATTCTTTTACTTTACAAATACACTCTTCACATTTATATAAAAAATTTTTGTAAAGTTTAAATTCAAAAAAAAAGAATTTTTGTTACAATTCGTAATATACAATAAAACAGATACACATTACAATAATGTGTATCTGTTAAATACTTTGAATATATAGTTATTGTCTTTGAGGATCACCATATTTGGCTCTCAATTGAGCTTTAGCTTCCTCAAGAGAAATACCGTTTTCTTCTGCATACTGTTGAGCATAAGCATCGGGGTCCATACCCTGTTGCCCTTCTTCCTGCATTCCTTGAGATTGACCTTCAAATTGAGGATCACCAACAGATTTTGGTCCTGAACCTAAATTAAATTTCAATTCACTCATTTGAGGATCACCTTCTTTTTGTGGTCCATTACCACCCATAAAGAAGTTCATAATATTTTGAAAAATATTAGGTACCATTCCACTTGCTTGACCGGACTGAGCCATCATCATATCTGAATCAAAGTCAAAATCGCCTTTGAAATCATTACTTAGCGTGGGGGCTAAATCTCTGTCATCAGCAGAAAAAATCGAGGTTGAACGTAAACCGTCAGCTTGGGGATTTCCATATTGACCCTGTAATGAATTTTTAGCATCAGCTGCACTCATTCCACTTGCAGCTGCATATCTTTGCAGATATTCATTTGGATTCATCCCCCTTGGAAATCTTTGCATTCCTATCGACATGTAATAATCCTTATTTTTATATTTTATATAAAAAATATATGTTCTGTATATTGCTAGTTTTATTTAAAACGTCTTAACAAATCTTGATTAAATTTATAGTTTGAAATTATAATTTATATATTATACTAATAGGGGGTGTACCTATAAGAGGTTTTTTATGGCATCATATAGAAAAGAAGGAACAAATTTAAAGTTATCAAAAAGATTAAAAAGAATAGAAGGTCAAATTCGTGGTATTAATAAAATGATTGAAGAAAATAGGAATTGTATGGATATAATGCATCAAGTTCAATCAGCAAGTTCGGCTCTAAGAAGTGTATGGGAAATACTTGCTGCATCTCATCTTGAAGATTGTATAAATAATGAAAATAATATAGAAATAAAAAAGAATTTAATTGAAGAAATTATATCTTGTATAAAAGAATTGAGGTAAATATGACTCAAAAACATTCTCATTGCCATAATAATCATATAAGTGATGACAATTCAACGAGAACACTTATTGTAATAGTTATTACTATTTTGACAATGATTGTAGAAATTATATACGGCTTTTTTACAAATTCAATGGCATTATTGTCAGATGGTTGGCACATGGGTACGCACGCACTTGCCTTATTATTAACATTTTTGGCATATATTTTAACAAAAAAATTTGAAAATTCAGTTTTGTTTCCGAACGGAACAAAGAAAATTCCTATACTTGCAGGATTCATAAGTTCATTATTTTTAGGAATAACAGGTTTTTTTGTTATTACAGAATCAATACAAAGATTCATAACTCCACTAAAAATTACATTCAACACAGCTATTATTGTGGCATTTGTAGGATTTTTGGTAAATGGTATATGTTTATTAATAATGGAAAATAAACATAAAAATGATGATTATAATTTTAAAGCAGCATATTTACATATATTAACAGATGCAATGACGTCTATATTTGCAATTATAGCTCTTTTGGCAGGAAAATATTTTGGTTTGTATTTTTTAGATACGGTAATGGGTATAATAGGTGGTTTTTTAATTTTAAAATGGTCATCAGGCTTGGTAAAAGATACAACAGCAGTTCTTATTGATATGAAAACGGATATTTGTAAATAGTTAATATTATATAAAAAATGATATGGACTAACAAAAATGTTAGTAATATAATATAATCAAGGGTTTTTACACTATTTTTGTAGCAATAGGAATAAATATGACAAGCAGAACAGATAAAATAGATTTTAATGCAGATGCAGCACAAAGTTTTGGAATTTTTAAAAAAGATTGTGAAAAAGATATTATTTCAAAAGTTAGCTCAGTAAATATATCTTGTGGATTTCATGCAGGAGACCCAAAAACAATTAGAGATACTCTTTTGTTTTGTAAAAATCACAATTTAGTTATAGGTGCACATATAGGCTATCAAGATATACAAGGTTTTGGATATAGACCGATGGATTTAGATGAGGAAGAAATTGAAGCAACTGTATTATATCAAATAGGAGCTGTTGATTCATTTGCTAAATCTTATTCTCTATCAATTGAACATGTTCGTTTACACGGGGCAATGTATTTAAAAGCAGCAAAAGATTTTGATTTTGCATTATCTGTAGCTAAAGCTGTCAAAAAATTTGATAAATGGGCTGTTTTATATCTGCCTTATGGAAAAATTGCAGATATGGTAGAAGAAACAGCTCAAATTAATGTTGCAAGAGAAATGTTTATAGATAAAAGCTATGATATTGAAGGAAATATCTCAGAACCTGAAAAACCTTATGATACAGATGTATTATTAAACAGAATAAGAACTTGTATGTTTTCAGGGAAAATTAAAATTGGTGGAGGAGAATTTTTAGAAATGAAATGTGATTCAATTCACTTTGATTCTAAAAATCCTAAAACATCTGAATTATTAGATAAAGCAAGAGAAATTGTAATTCCAACGCCATATAATTACAATAGAGCTTGTTTATCGGGTTGGAGTGAAACATTGGTATAAAATATGATTATAAAATTTTTAAAAAAATTGATGCCTAAAGATGCAGTATGGCTATTGCCTGGTTTAAAAGTAAAAAGATGGTTTTTCTTTTTGATATTAGGGACGATTATAGCATTTGTCGGACTTTGCATAATTTTAGATTTTAGACCAATATATCATTTAATAAGTTTGTCTATGAGAATTGTTGATTTGAATTTGACTATTGGCAGGCTTGTTGGTGTAGTTCTCATGGTTTTGGGTGGATATGTCTTTTTAAAAGGTTGGAAGAATGCCAATTATTCAATATTAGATGTAAATGACAATCGTGATAGAAATGCTGTATTAGAGGATTTATACAGAAGGAGAAAACTTAATAACGGGCCTAAAATTGTTGCAATAGGTGGTGGTACAGGCTTATCTACAATGTTAAAAGGTATAAAACGTATTACTAATAATATTACAGCTGTTGTAACTGTTGGAGATGATGGAGGAAGTTCTGGTCGTTTACGTTCCGAATTAGGCATATTACCTCCGGGAGATATAAGAAATTGTATTGCAGCTCTTGCTGATGACGAAGATTTAGTAACAAAACTTTTTCAATATAGATTTAAAAATGGTTCTGACCTTGGTGGGCACAGTTTTGGAAATTTGTTTTTAACAGCAATGTGTGCTGTTACTGGTGATATGTACAAAGCTGTTATTGAATCTTCGAAAGTTTTATCTATAAGAGGAGAAGTTTTGCCATCTACTCTTGACGATATGAAACTTGTAGCAGAAATGGAAGATGGTTCAATTGTAAAAGGAGAATCTGTTATTCCTGAGTCAGGCAAAAAAATTAAACGATTATATACTGATCCTGAACATTGTTTACCATTGGAAGAAGTTTTAACAGCCATAAAAGAAGCAGAATTAATTATTATGGGGCCCGGAAGCCTTTATACAAGTGTTTTACCCAATTTATTAATTAAAGAAATTGCTGATGAAATAGAAAAATCAAAGGCAAAAAAACTATATATTTGTAATGTTATGACTCAACCAGGAGAAACAGATGGCTATACTGTTTCAGACCATGTTAGAACTATTTTAAATCATGTAGATAATAAAAAAATTATTGATACTGTTCTTGTAAATAACTATTTGCCTGATGAGGCATTAGAAAAATACAAGGCAGAAAATTCATATCCTGTTATAACAGATTATGAAGAAATCAAAAAACTCGGAGTAAATATCTTTGAGTATAGACTAACCGACGATGATAATTCCGGTTATGTCAGACACAATCCATCAAGATTGATGAGAGCAGTTTATTATTGGTTTAGAAAAGCTGATAAAATTCAAGAAAATAAATAACCGGCCGATATTAATCAATGATAAAATCCGATAGGGCACAAGTCTTAAATAGAGAGAACAAAAAATGGCTCATGCCTCGGTAAGAACAAAAAAAGCAATAAAACGTAAACAAAAAAAATCAGAGACGGTGAAAGTAAAACAGACTGCCTCGTTTTTTACTATGCTAAAAAATTTCGTTAAGACTATTCAAGTTTTTTTAGGATTTTATTCGTTTTTTAATATTGTATTCTGGCTAGCTTTTGTTACCAATTTTGTAGACAAAAAAGGTATTTATATTATTTTTAAACCTGCATGGGATATTGTTAATACTTTTTATACCTATAAACCTTCTCCAGACGATAAAGATGCGATTGATTTTACAGGTGTTGTTTGCTCTATATGTATAATGATAATTGTTATTATATTAAAATCTTTGCACGAATATTTTGGTGAATTGGAAGAAAATGCTAAAATAGAAGATGCTAAAAGATTAGAAAAAGCTAAAAAAAGAGCAATTGCTGAAGAAAAAGGTATTATAAGTAAAAAGAAAACCGTTGATAAAACAAAAGAAGCAGGTTTTTTATTTCTTCTTGACATAGATATTAAACAGGTTGCAGGTTTTCTTCAAGCAAATCCTTTATCTCCTGAAGATATGGTTAAAATGAAAAATCAATTTTTTAAAGCCTTACTAAATAATTTAAATTTAAATCAAGTTGCACAAAAAGGTTATTATAAAAAAAGATTATTCTTAAATTATAAAAGTATTATTGATTTTGATGACTTTATTTTTTATACTAAAGAAACGTTAAATGCAATGGCTCAAGAGTTTTTAAGACCAAGTATAAGAATAGATTTTTTAGTTGGTATGACTTTAATGAAGCTTACAGATGATTTAAAAGACAATCTTGATGTCTTGGATACTGTTAATAAATTGGGTTTGAAAAATGAGTTTATATGTACACAAAAATTAAAAGATATATATGAATGTATACCAAAACAGACCTATAAAATGGTTTCAAAAGGGGTATATAACTTATCTAAAAATTTGAATGTATCAAATAATCAAGAAATTTATTCATTGAGAGAGGATTAAAATGGTTGAATTAAAAATACTAAGATTATCTCATAATAAAAATTTGCCTGAATATAAAACAGAAGGTGCTTCCGGAATGGATTTGTTTGCAGCTATCAGTGAACCTATAACATTAAAATCGCTTGAAAGACACCTTATTCCAACAGGAATAAAAATAGAAATTCCCAAAGGTTATGAGGCACAAATAAGAGCACGCTCAGGATTGTCTATAAAGCATGGAATAACATTAATAAATGCTATAGGAACTGTAGATTCTGACTACAGAGGAGAAGTTTGTATTCCGGTTGTTAATTTATCTTCGGAAGCATATACAATTTTACCGGAAGAAAGAATAGCTCAAATGGTTATATGTAAAGTAGAACAGGCTGAAATTGTTGTTACAGAAGAACTTGCAGATACAGAACGAGGAATTGGTGGTTTTGGTTCAACAGGAACTATTTGAAAAGATGAAAACCTGTAATAAAAGTTGCAACAATAAAAACAATAGCTACATACATCGTTAGTTTATTTAATCCTGATTCAGCACTTTTTTGTGAAGAAAAAAGATTTGCCATACCACCAATTGCAGCTAAACCATCTCCTTTTGGTGAATGCATAAGCACTAATACTACTAATAAAATCGCACTGATGATTTGAATTATCCAAACTGTTGTTAGCATTTTTTTTCTCCGTATATAATTATGATTCAATTTTATCATAAATAAAAATTTTTTGTTTAATATATTCTTCTTGACAATTTTTAATAAGAATTTTTTTATATCTTGATTTATCACCTGTTAGTAATTCAATATTTGACTTTGAAATATTTAAAAATTCAGAAATAAATTCTATCAATTTTTTATTTGCTTTATTTTCATTAGGAGGAGCCGAAACTTTAATTTTAATATAATCTTCAGTATAACCTAAAATTTCATTTTTAGATGAATTAGGAGTAAGTTTTATATTTAGTAGTAATCCATTTTTATGTTGTTGTATAAAATTCAAAATAATATTATCCTTATTATTTTACTATTTAAGATTATAAACAAAGTAATAAAAAAAATAAATTTTTGTGGTAAAAAATGATGAAAAGGTTTACAATAAGGTAACAGGGAATTTTATATGAACGAACAAACTTTAATATTAAAATTACATGAAGCATTAAAAAGTCAATGCCGACCTCAAGAAGAAATAGATGAAATAAATAAAGCGTATTTATTTGCAAAAAAACTTCATGAAGGACAATATAGAGTTAGTGAAGAACCATATATCATTCACCCTTGTGAAGTTGCTCTTATATTAACAGATTTACGAGTTGATAAACATACGATAATGGCAGCATTTTTGCATGATGTAATTGAAGATACAGACACTACTCCTGAACAAATAGAACAAGAATTTGGAGAAGATGTAAAAAATCTTGTTGAAGGAGTTACAAAACTCGGAAAATATCAATTCAAATCAAGTGAAGAACGTCAAGCAGAAAATTTTAGAAAAATGTTTGTAGCTATGGCAAAAGATGTTCGTGTAATCTTTTTAAAACTTGCAGACAGATTACATAATATGAGAACCCTAAATTACATGGCTGCAAATAAACAACAAAGAATAGCACAAGAAACTCTGGATATATTTGCACCACTTGCCGGCAGACTTGGTATCGGTAAAATTAAATCAGAATTAGAAGATTTATCTCTGAGATATTTGCAGCCTGAAAAATATTTTGAAATAGCACAACTTGTTGCACAAAAGAAAACAGAACGTGAACAAACCGTTAGAATGCTTATTCAAACAATATCTATAAATCTTAAACAAAATAAAATAGAAGCAGAAATTACAGGAAGAGCTAAACATTATTACAGCATTTATAAGAAAATGAAACGTTTGAATATAGCTTTTCACGATTTGTATGATGTAACGGCAGTAAGGATAATTGTAAATTCAGAAAGAGAATGTTACGAAGTATTAGGTGTTATTCACTCACACTTTAAGCCTATTCCCGGACGATTTAAAGATTATATAGCAATGCCTAAAAGTAACGGATATAAGTCTTTACATACATCAGTTTTAGGGCCGAGACAAAAACCGTTGGAAGTTCAAATACGAACAAAAGAAATGCATCACATTGCAGAATATGGTGTTGCAGCTCATTGGAGATATAAAGAATCCGGTTCAGTTAAGGCTGATTCTAAAACGGATTTGCAATTTGCGTGGATGCGTAGAATGCTGGAGCTTGAGCAAGAAAGTGCAGGAGCAGATGATTTTGTAGAAAAAGTAAAAATGGACTTATTTACTAATCAAGTTTTTGCATTTACACCTACAGGAGATGTTATAGATTTGCCATTAGGAGCTACACCTATAGATTTTGCATTTAAAATACATACAGACGTAGGCTGTAAAACAACAGGTGTTTTGATAAATGGTCGTATTGCTCAATTAGATACAAAACTTAAAAATGGCGATATTGTAGAAATTTTAACTTCTAAAAAATCAGAACCCAAAATGCACTGGTTGAATTTTGCAGCTACAAAGCAAGCTCAAACAAAAATAAGACAATGGTTTAAAAAACACAAACGAGATGAATATATTTCTATTGGAAGAAATTTAATGGAAGCAGAACTTACTAAGGCTGTTTTTGATGAATATGTAAAAAATGGAGAGCTTCTAAATATTGCAAAGACAATGAACTTTACATCAGTTGATGATTTACTTGCTTTACTAGGAAGTGGTGAACTTTCTGCCATAAAAGTAATGAATAAATTGAAACATGAAGTACAAGGAGATGATGTTTCAAAATATGTAACTCATAAACGCCCCCAATCAAGTAAACAAGAAATTATAGGACTAGAAGGGTTAATGTATCAGCTTGCAAAATGTTGTTTGCCGTTACCCGGAGAGCCTATTGTTGGTGTTGTAACAAGAGGTAAAGGAATATCTGTTCATAGACAAGATTGTAAATCATTAGATACTGTTCAACAGGAAAGACTTTTAGACATATCATGGAATCCTGATATACAAAAGCTTGCTAAAAAGACGTATATTTCAGCAATAAGAATTGATGTTGATGATAAAATAGGAATTTTGAAAGATATTTTAGCAAAAATAACTGATTGTGATACAAATATTAATTATGCAAATGTTAAATCTAATCCTACGAAAAAACTCGGAATAATAGAGCTTGGATTGGAAGTAAGTTCAATAGAAAAGCTAAATTCAGTTATGAACGTATTGAGAGCAATGGATTCAGTACAATCAGTAAAAAGAGTTCCATTGAATTCGAACACAAGATTATATGTTCCATCATCACAAAAGAAAAAATCTAAATCTCATAAATAATAAAAAAGCCTTGTTATATTTATAACAAGGCTTTTTACTGTTTATATATGTTTTGTTTTTAATACAAATTCAATATCTTTATCTCCTCGTCCGGAAAGATTAACAAGAATTTTTTCATTTGGATATTTTTTTGCAAGTTTTAATGAATATGCAACAGCATGAGAACTTTCAAGAGCAGGAATAATTCCTTCGGTTTTTGATAGTTCATAAAAAGCATCAATAGCTTCTTTATCACTGATAACATCATAAGTAACTCTGCCAATTTCTTTTAAATAACAATGTTTAGGACCTACTCCGGGATAATCAAGACCACTTGCAACAGAATAAGCATTTGCTACATTTCCATTTTCATCTTGCAAAACAAGACATTTAAACGCATGAATAATACCTTCTTTTCCGTAAGTAAGACTTGCTGCATTTTCTCCAAGCTTCACACCTTTACCTAAAGGTTCTACACCAAAAATTTTCACATCTTTATCTTCCAAAAAACCACTAAACATTCCTATTGAATTTGAGCCACCACCAACGCAAGCTACAACACAATCCGGCAAAACATTTGTCATTTCTACAAACTGTTCTCTTGCTTCTCTTCCTATTACAGATTGAAAATATTCAATTATCATAGGAAAAGGATGAGGACCAACTGCTGAACCTATAGCATACATAGCTGTTTCATATTCTTTTGAATATGCTATAAAAGCTTCATCAACAGCTTCTTTAAGAGTCTTTGTTCCACTTTCAACTGATATTATATTTGCACCAAGTATTTTCATTCGGTCAACATTTGGTTTTTCTTTTACAATATCGACGGCTCCCATATAAATATCACATTCAAGCCCCATTAATGCAGCAGCTGTTGCTGTTGCTACACCATGCTGACCTGCGCCTGTTTCTGCTATCAATTTTTTCTTTCCCATTCTTTTGGCTAAAAGAGCCTCTCCCAATGAATGGTTAATTTTGTGAGCACCTGTATGATTTAAATCTTCTCTTTTTAAATAAATTTCTGCTCCGTATTTCTCCGATAAATTCTTTGCAAATGTTACAGGACTTGGTCTGCCTGCATAATGTTTTAACAAATAATTTAATTCACGATTAAATTCTTCATTGTTTATTGCCTCATTAAAGGCTTCTTCTATATTTTTAAATTCATTTTTTAAATCTTCCGGTAAATAATTACCTCCAAAATTTCCAAAATATCCAAGTTGATTTGGCTTTATATTGTAATTTACTGTATTGTTCATTTCTTCTCCTTTATAAATTTGCAATTATTGAATTTGTTTGTTTTAAGATTTTTGAACCTCTTGTTACTTTGCATAAACTAACTTTGAGTTCTTTTGCTATTTCTCTTTGCGTTTTTCCTTCTTTTAACATTTTCAATATTTGCCACCTTTTTGATAATGTTTCTACTTCAGATTTTGTTAAAATTACAAGAAGAAAATTATAAATTTCATTATCAGTTTTAAGGTTTTTAATTTTTTTTGAAATTTCTAAAATATTTTCCATAATATACCTGTTTCTATTTGTAGAAACATGATATAATAAAAACATGTTTCTGTCAATAGAAACAAAATCTATATAAGAAGAATTTTATTTTATTAAATATAAAATACTTTTATCAGAATATTTTTTATTTTTTATAATGGAAAAACTTTTTATAGATAATTCAAGTTTGTCCGGTTTCTCAATTACAATAATTCCTTGTTCGTTTAAAATATTTTTTTTATCAATGACAGTTAATACTTTTTCGTACAAACCTGATTGATAAGGTGGGTCTATATAAATAACATCAAATTTTAATTCGGTTTTTTCTAAAAATTTTACAGAATCAGTATTTATTATATTTATTGGAATTTGTAACTTTGTTGCATTTTCTTTAATAATTTTTGTACTCTTTTTATTAATTTCCACAGAAATAGTTTCAAATCCTCTTGAAATTGCTTCAAAAGTCATTATTCCTGAGCCTGCAAACAAATCGCAAAATAAATATTTATCTTTTTTTTCAAGCATTGATGAAATAGTATTAAAAACAGCTTGTCTGATTTTTGACAAAGTCGGTTTGATATTTGTAAATTCTGCTGTATGTACAATTAAAGAATTATATTTTCCACCAGTGATATTCATTTTTAAAGCCTTATTATATTTTTATCAGTTAATTTATTTATATAAAATTCGTATGGTATATGTTGAATACGCATTTGGCAAGAAATAAAAGAACCGATATTGTTTTGAAAATGCCATAAATTATTATGCGTATATCTGACTTCTATAAGCCCATCAAAACCACTGTAAAATCGTATAATTTCACAAAGCTTTTTATTATGGGAACAATAACAAGCTATAAAATCATTTGAATCATTTTTAAGAATATATTTTTCTGCTTTTTCACCGTTACAAATTGATTTTGTAAGGTAATCCATTCCTGCTTGAGAAGGTGAATAAATTTTATGATTTTTATGAATTATTATTGTTTGTTTATCAAAAAATTTATCAAAATTTTGCTCAGTCCTTACTTTTTCGTATTTAATATCTTCATAATTTTCTGTTATATTCATCTTTTCTCGAAAACAATAATATCCCCAATCAGGCATTATAAAGTCATCTGCAAAACCGGTGTTTGTAAGAAGAAATATACATAAAAATATTTTAACTAAAAATATAAGGTCTTTTTTCATTTGCTCCAATTATTTCGTATTTATTACCCAGAATTTTTTTAAAAATTTCATTAATATATTTTTCACTGTCATAATGTCCAACAGCAAAAACTACACTGTTTTTAGCATCAATAGCTTCGTGAAATTTAACTTCTCCTGTAATAAATAAATCAATACCTAAATCTTGGATAAAAGGAATTTCGCCACCACCGGCTCCTGCACAAAAAGCAACAGATTTAATTGTTTTTTTATTACATAGATTTACTATTTTTAAAAAATCTATATTTAATTTATTCTTAATATCTGCTTTCAAAAAATTTATTTCAATTTCTTTATCAAGATTTTTATATCTGATAAAATCTTTTTTATTTTCGCAAATACCAAAACCACATTTTTGGGAAAGAATATCAGTTGTTCCACCATCAGCTTTATCTATATTGGTGTGTGCAGAATAAATTTGTATTCCACTCTTAACAGCTTCTGTTATTTCTCCTTTGGTTATTGATTTTAAAGGACTGAAAATTAACGGATGATGAGATAAAATTAAATCACATTTTTGTTCTTTAGCTTGCTGTATGATGTCATAAGTTACCGTTACTGCTGTCATAATTTTAGAAAAATACTTTTTCCCAAGATTGATTTGCCAACCGGAATTGTCCCACTTTTCTTGACTTTCAAGTGGGGCAAATTTTTCTATTTCATATATAATGTTTTGAACTTCAGGCATTTTTATTCCTTATTTTCTTCATAAATTTTTAGAATTTCATTTACTGCATTTGCTATAATATCGTTTACAACTTTATAATCATAATTATCAGATTCTTTTGCTTCAAATTCTATAGCCTGTAATCTCCTTTGAATGGCTTCTTCTGTTTCGGTACCTCTGTTTCTTAAACGCTTTTCAAGTTCTTCTTTTGAAGGAGGCAATATAAATATAGACACAGCTTCCGGTATTTTTTGTTTTATCTGTTTTGCACCTTGAACTTCAATTTCAAGCAATACATTTTTACCTTGAGATAACATTTCTAAAACACGATTTTTATTTGTTCCATACATGTTTCCACTAAATTCAGCCCATTCCAAAAAATTATTATTTTCTATATCTCTTTGAAATTCTTCTTTAGTTATGAAAAAATAATTTTTTCCGTTAATTTCTCCCTCTCTTGGCATACGAGTTGTCGAAGATATTGATAAATAAATACTTTTTGCATTATTTAAAAATTCTTTTATAACCGTTCCTTTTCCTACTCCGGAAGAACCTGAAATTATAAATAATTTTCCAGCCATATTTATCTCCTTTTTTACATTATACAAAAATAACTATTTTTTCACAATAAAAATGCGACTCAAGAGTCGCATAAGTCAAGAAAGGAATGGTTAGACTATTAATTAAATACATTATTACATATATTTGTTTACTATGCAAATATGTGAACAAATATTAAGGATTTTTATAATATTTTTTTGCTGATACAATGTATTTATAATAGTTTTAAGGATTTAACAAAAATAATTTAATTATTAATATAAGTTTACAATTGGAGAAAAATATGAAAATTGGAATCGTAGGATTAGGACTTATAGGTGGTTCAATTTTTAAGAAATTGGTTAAGTTGAACTATGAAATATATGCAGTTACCAGTAATAATAAAACTGCAGAAAAAATAAAGAATAATGCAGTTAAAGTCAGTAATGATTTTGATATTTTAAGAGAATGTGAAATAGTTTTTGTTTGTTCTCCAATAAACAATGTATTGGAAGTTTTAGACAAACTTGAGAATATAGTTTCTAAAGATTGTATTGTAACAGATGTTGCAAGTGTAAAAGAGTTTGTTACGCATAAAAAAAGACCCTATAAATTTATTCCGTCACATCCAATGGCAGGCAAGGAAAAGAATGGATATGATGTTTCAGATGAAGATTTATTTATAGGTGCAAAATGGATTTTGACACCATATTATTATCAAGAAACGCAAAATTTAACAGAAATAATAAAAGAAATGGGAGCAATCCCGATAATAACAACAGCAAATGAGCATGATAAAGCAGTAGCATTAATAAGTCATTTACCTATGTATATTTCCCAATGTCTTTTTTATACAGCGAAGGATAATTTATTGGCAATGAAAATTGCATCAAGTGGATTTCGAGATACAACAAGGCTTGCCGGCACAAATTTAACGTTAGCAAAAGATATGATGAAGTACAATGGAGAAAATATTGAAATCATGGCAAAAGAATTTATCAAAAATATTGAAACTTTAAAAAAAGATTATAATGATTTTGTATTAGAACCACTCCAAAAGCAGAGAAGAGGAATGTATTCTTCTGATGGAAAAAACATTTTATAGTTATTTTTTTATTCTATCTTATAATTTATTAATCTTTTTTTATAAAATTTAATAATGTTGTATATTCGCAATAGATTCTGAATGTGTATTTTTTGTATATAAAACCCGAACATTTAGTCAAATAAAGATTCGGGCTTTTGTATTAATTAAAGATTTTAATTTCAAATTTTATTTAATTTCCTAAAGCTTTTGCTTTTTCCATAGTATCTTTAATAACTTTTGCAATAATTTCATTAGTTTTAAACTCAACTAGAACATTATTTCCTACTTCAGTACAGCCTCCCGGTGTTGTAACATTTTTAATTAATTGTTCAATAGGTAAACCTGTTTCTAATACCATTTTTGCAGAACCTAATGCTGTTTGTGCTGATAACGTTATGGCAGTTTCTTTTGTTAATCCGAGTTTTTCTCCTGCTTTAGCTATTTCATTTATGAAATAGTAAAAATATGCAGGACCGGAACCACTAACAGCTGTTATAATATCTATATTTTCTTCTTTCTCCTTTATAGCTTTGCCAAGATTGCTGAAGATTTTACAAATTAAATCAGCTTGTTCTTCTGTGGCATGTTTACCTCTGCAAATAGCACTCATTCCCTCTTTTACAAAAGCAGGTGTATTTGGCATAACTCTAATTACAGGATTATTACCTGTGAAGTTTTCAATGATTTTCGTTGAAATACCTGCTGCTATAGAAACTATTAATTGATTTTCTTTAAAATCATTTTGAATATTACTTAAAACATTCTTTACAACAAATGGTTTGACTGCAAGAAAAATTATATCAGCCATTTTAACAATGTCGTTATTACTTTGTAATGGGGTTATATTCAGGTCTTTTTCCATTTTTTTTAGTGCTGTGTTATCTATATCAGAAACAAAGATATTTTTATTTTCACAAATATTAGCATCAATAATACCATTTATGATTGCTGTAGCCATTTTACCGGCACCTATAAATCCGATTTTGTAATTCATATTTAATTTCCTCAAAATTTCATGATTGACAATACATCTTGTCTTGTTTATCATAATATAACTAAGAAAAGAATTTTCAAGGAGAAATAACATGAAACGTACGCTTGAAGGAACAAAAAGAAAAAGACAAAATGTAAGCGGTTTCAGAGCAAGAATGGCAACAGACGGTGGTCGTGATGTTCTTAACAGAAGACGTGCTAAAGGTCGTCATAAGTTAGCAATTACTGCTAAAGAAAGAGCTTAATAAGTTTTAAAAGAGCGATTTAATCGCTCTTTTTTGTTTTAGGTTGATTTTTATCATATAAATTCTAACTTTTTATTATCTTAAATTTTTATATTGACATTTAATTTTTTATTTTGATATATTTCATAATTATGTTGAATAGTAAATATAGATTAAGAAAAAATATTGCATTTGTAGCTACGTTTAAGCTGAAAAATACTGTTAGTAATGAATTTTTAACGCTATACAAGGGAAAAGATAAATCTGATTTCAATGCTATTACTAAGGTAGGATTTATTGTCAGTAAAAAAGTTCATAAACGTGCTGTAAAACGTAATAAAATTAAAAGAAGATTGAGAGAAATATATTGGGTTATCTATAAAAATAATCAACTTAAAAATTTGGAAAATGCTATATCTCTCGTTTTTATTGCTCATGGCAAGATTCTTGATTTGAACTATCATCAAATTAAACAGGCTGTTATGGATTTGATTGATAAATTTTAGATAGTATCCTTTAAAAAATATAAAAATATTCTAAGTACTTTTAAATCAAATTTTTTTGCAATATAATAATCTTGTAAATTTATAGAGGATACAAAATTGAGTACTGAAGAATTAATTAAATTAAGTGCAAAAGAACAAAGAACAGCACTTTTAAATAAAGATGTAAAAGCCGTTGAACTACTTGATGCAGTATATAAACATATTGATGATGAAAATTCTAAAATAGGTGCCTTTAATTCTTTAACAAAAGAAGAAGCATACAAAACTGCTGAACAAGTTGATGTTAAAATTTCAAAAGGCGAAAATTTGCCAAAACTTGCTGGTATTCCTCTTGCTTTGAAAGATAATATTAATTTGAAAAATTTTAAAACAACAGCTTCAAGTAAAATGCTTGAAAATTTCGTATCCCCTTATGATGCTACTGTAACAACAAAACTTAAAGAAAATTTAATTCCAATTGTTGGAAAAACTAATCTTGATGAATTTGCAATGGGGTCCAGTAATGAAAATTCTGCATTCAATAATGTTAAAAATCCTTGGAATTTGAGTAAAGTTCCCGGGGGAAGCTCTGGTGGCTCTGCTGCCGCTGTTTCGGCTTATCATTCTACATTGGCTTTGGGTTCTGATACAGGTGGAAGTATTAGACTTCCTGCTTCATTCTGTGGCATTGTCGGTATGAAACCTACTTATGGAAGAGTTTCAAGATATGGTTTAATTGCTTTTGGTTCATCATTAGATCAGGTTGGTCCTTTTGCCAGAACAGTTGAAGATTGTGCTTTGTTGTTAGAAACAATATCAGGCTATGATAAACACGATTCAACTTCTTTAAATCTTGAAATACCTGAATTCTCTAAAAATCTAAATAATGATATAAAAGGTCTTAAAGTTGGTGTCATAAAAGAATTGTATGATGAAGGATTATCTGATGATGTTAAGTTGGCATTAGATAATTCAATTTCTATGTATAAGGATTTGGGTGCCGAAATTGTTATGATTTCACTGCCTTTAATAAAGTATTCTATTGCTGTTTATTATATTGTTGCAACAGCTGAAGCAAGTTCTAATTTGGCACGATATGATGGTGTTAAATATGGTTATCGTGCGCAAAATTGTGATTCTTTGATTGAAATGTATAATAAAACAAGAGCTGAAGGCTTTGGGGACGAGGTAAAACGTAGAATAATGCTTGGTACTTATGCTTTAAGTTCCGGATATTATGATGCATATTACAAAAAAGCTCAGCAATTACGTCGCCTTATAAAAAATGATTTCGATAAAGCTTTTTCAAATGTTGATGTTTTAATCTGTCCTACTTGTCCTGATACAGCCTTTGATATAGGTTCTAAAACAGAAGACCCATTATCCATGTATTTAACTGATATTGCTACTATTACAGCAAATTTGGCAGGAATTCCAGCAATGAGTGTTCCTTTCTCATTAGATAAAAATAATATGCCTATAGGAATTCAACTTCTTGCTCCTGTCCTTGAAGAATCCAAATTGTTTAATTTTGGATATAAACTTGAACAAGTAGCTAATTTTAATAAAAATTATAAAAATGCTTTTGTAAAATAATGTTACGAAAAGTTTACAAAGGCTGAAAAATACTAAATTTTCATGCTTTGAAAACGTTTATATACATGTAAGCTATAGGAGCATTATCATGAGTTCATATTTACAATCAGGTGATTTGGGAAAACTGGGAACTGAATGGGAAGTTCAAAATGAAAGAAGAAACCAGTTATCTAGACGTTTTGGTGGTGGCTCACTTGGTAATAAAATGGACTTTCAAAGTGCCCTGGTTATGATGGGTGTTGATGATGAAGCTGTTCTTAATAAATTAGAATTTAATGTTTTAGGTACTGATAAAAGGTATGATGGTGAACTATTAGATTGGCAAAGATCTGCTTGGAGCTCTAATTCTGTTGATGACAGATTGTTCCAAGGTAGTGATATGAAATTATTTACCAATGTTGATTTGGAAAATGGTACATGGCAGGTTCTTGATGAACAAGCTTTTACTGAAACTTTAGGCATGGATTGGTCTGGTGGTAAGCCATATGATGTTTTAGAATTACAAAATAACAGAATTGATTTCTATGACTTTGTTTTTGCCGGTACTTCTGATGGTAGTCAAAAAGAAATAACTTTTGATTTGAATTCTTTATCTAATGCTCGTTGGGGTATTAATAACTATAATATCAGAGAAGTAAATACCAATTTATTAGGAAAAGGTCGGTCTACTGATTATGAAAGTTCTTTAGCTCAAGATACAGCAAGAATTATATTAGAAAATGCTCAATCTTGGATTACTCCATCTATTGAACAAGCTTTATCTAAATATGAATATGGTTCAGATGAATATTACAAAGCACTCTTGGAAATAGCTGTTGATGTTATGGATAATGAGGGCTATCTTAAAGGTAATGATATATCTTCTCCTGCTGATGAAGAAAATTCAACTTCTGCTACAATTAAGGGCTCTAATAGTTTTGGTGTAACCAGAAATGAAAACGGACAAATAAGATTTAGTTTAAATAATGTAAATAACTACAATATTGGTGGTGTTGGTAAAGTTTCCGGTTCTGCCACCGTTTCGTTAGGAAGAACTGACAAAAATACAAATGAATCAGTTGTTCAAGTTGGTCAAACTAATAAAGATGACAGCCTTAAGTTAAATATTAATCCTGAAAATACCAATATGGAAATTTATGGTGATAATGTAGATGCAAAAATTAAAGCTAGTCGTGATGATAAGACTTATAATATCAGATGGGCTGCTTCTAATGGAAGTTTAGATACTACAGAATCTCACGGTTCAGTTCTACTTGAAACTACTGAAAAAGCTTCCGATAATACGTTCAATTTGGGTAAAGCTGATACCAGATTGAGTATGAAAGGTATTAACGTTCAAGTTGATAATATGATTGTTGATAATGGTTCAAACAATACATTTATATCTCATAAAAATAGTGGCAACTATTTCCAAACAAATGGCTCAAGTACTGGTGCTACTATGATGGGTGGAAATAAAAATAATTTGTTTGATATAGAAGGTAAAAACGGAGTTGCTGTTGGTGGTAATGCTTCTGATATGTTTGTAACAGAAGAAGGTTCAAAGAACAACTGGTTATTAGGTATGAATGGTGCAGATTCATTCCGTGATAATGGTTTAAATAATTTGCTTAGTGGTGGTGAAGGCAAAGATGAAGCTGAGTTAAATGGACGTGGAGCTCTTGTAAACCTCGGTGATGGTGAAGACTATAAAGTAGATATAAACAAGAGAGCAAGCAACAATGCTGTATTCACCGGTAATAGATATGTCTTAGAAAATGGTGATGAACTTTCTATTTCTGATATTACAGTATTAAATTATGAAGATTTCTTAGAAGCTTATTTACAATATTCAAATATTTCTTATGCTGACTTTTTAATGAAAGCAGAATTAAGTGAAACAGCTACAGCATCAGAAATAGTTAATGCATTAAAAGGTATAGTGAGCTAGTTAAATTATCAAATTATAAAATAAAAAGACTTTGAAAATAATTATTTCAAAGTCTTTTTATATGTTAAGGAGTTTGAAGCAGATTAGTTGAAGTATCTTTTTAATAAACCTTCAAAACCTTGACCATGACGGGCTTCATCTTTAGCCATTTCGTGAACTGTATCATGAATTGCATCATAGCCTAATTCCTTTGCTCTTTTTGCAATTTCAAATTTACCTTGGCAAGCTCCATTTTCAGCTTCTGCACGCATTGCAACATTTTTCTTTGTAGAATTTGTTAAAACTTCACCCAATAATTCTGCAAATTTTGCAGCGTGTTCAGCTTCTTCAAAAGCATATCTTTTAAATGCATCTGCAATTTCAGGATAACCTTCTCTTTCAGCTTGTCTTGACATTGCTAAGTACATACCAACTTCTGTACATTCGCCTGTAAAATGGTCATGCAAACCTTTTAATACTTCTGCATCAACATCTTTAGCTATACCAATTACATGTTCTGTTGCCCAAGTTTTAGTATTTTCTTCTGCTTTTTTAAATTTATCTGATGAAACTCCACAAACAGGGCATTTTTCCGGAGCAGAATCACCTTCATGAACGTATCCACATACTGAGCATACAAATTTAGCCATTTTTTAATCCTTTCATTTTTATAATTATTTATAAATCTTCCGTAAAAAAATTTTATCATGTACTAAAAAAATATCAACAAATATTAATTAAAGTACAGTTTAACGGATTTATTTAAGTTTATATTTTTCAATATTTTATAGAAGATTTTTTTACAAAAAAAAACCGATGATAAACATCGGTTAAATATTTTTTTCTTTCACTTAGTTTTTTATAACTAATTTCTATTTTACCACGGCAATCATTTTGCCTACACCCATATCGGAATTTACCGATTTTGCACATGAAAGTGCTGTTGCTCTCCTCTTCTGTGCTCCACGTAACAGGAATTCTACACTATTTGAGATATTACTGTCTGTGGTGCATAATTTTTTTATCATTATATAAAACCTTTTTAATAAATTTCATCTACATTATTCATATCGACAAAAATTTTTTAAACTTTAATTGTTAGAAATTTTTGTTACAAAAACTTTACAAATATAAAAATAATTTATTTTGGAGGGCGGTGCGCAAATGTTGAAAAAGAAATCATTGAAAAAGCAGGTGCTTCAAAGTAATATAAATTCAACTTATACAAAGACAAAAAGCTATCCATATCGGATAGCT
>JAFQYI010000132.1 GCA_017406505.1 bacterium | reverse complement strand
TCTGCCAGAGGTGATACTGTTTGACCATTTAATTATGAATCAACAGACTTTAACTTTATAGCAATTTTTTCGCACATCTCATCCCATACAAAATTATCATTTACAAATTTTTCAGCTTTGTTTATATCTTTTGAAATTTGTATCTTAATAATATCTTTTAACATTTTTTGTGCAGCTAATACGGCTTTATCTCGGTCTATATATATTTTATCTTCTTTATTCATAGCAATTGCACCTTCTTTCTTTAAATAATGTATTTGCATTATTGAACGAACTCTATGTGCTTGAGCCATTGTTGGCTTTGCTTTTAAGAAATTATTCAAAACAGATGTTACAATTATTTGATTTCTTTGATTTTCATCATACATACCTTCTTTTACAAGAACATCTATGAATGCCAAAGAACCCATGTCTGCTTTATTTTCCTCTATAATTGACTGATATTTACCAAGATTTTCGCAACCAGAGTTAGGTCCTAATGAATGCATATTTTCATGACCTGCTGTAAACCAATGCGAAGCTTCTGTATTATAGTATTTATGAAGTGATGAATCTAAAATCGCATCAATTTTTTTCTTCGTTTTTTCCGGTGTAAACATTTGTCTAACCTGTCTGTGATAAACATTTCTACGACCACCACCTATTGTAAGTGAAAGTTTATCATCGTTGGGAAGATTTTCTGCAATAGTGATTCCACCTCTATATGCACCACAATCTCCTGTCATTGCTACCAAATCAACATCAACCATTGTTTGCTTAACTTCTCCTTGAGCTTTAATGTTTTGTTGATATTTTTCGTGAAATGGCATTAATGATGCAAGTTTTGGTAAATATTGTTTTATTTTTAATAAGTTTTCTGTTGCTTTTTGATTAACAATACCTACTCTGCAACCTAAAGAATCTTTCATTATCGGTGTAATAGAAACTTCTTTTAATAAATTTGCTAATTCAGGATTTGATAAAATTGTTTTAGTTAGTCCATCACTGTAATTTTCTCTTGTTATAGTAAATTCAAGAGGTGTATTCTGTAATGTTGCCCATTTTTTATCTGCATAAGCATCAAGCATAGGATTTGCTGTCCTTAATGCTTTTGCCTGTAAATTCAAGTATTCGTTAAAATTATCATCTGAGGATACTTGTGCAGCTGCTTCCAATTCATTAGCAATTTGATTAAATTCTTCTTTAAATTTATCAATGTAATCTGTTGCAATTAATTTATCTCCATTTCTTTCAACAATAGAGCGTTGATTTAATATTTTCTTCACCATATCAACTTCTCCATTCTTAATCATTTTTGTTAAAATTAAATGAAATTCTTTTTCAGACAAATCTGCAGGATAAAATCCTTTTCCTAACAAATCATCATGATTTTTTGCAAGGTTGATATGATGTGATTCTCTATCAATAGCATTCATACCTCTTTGAGCGTTAAAAAGTATTAATGTCTTTTGGGCATTTTTATTTCCTTTATTACTTTCCTTAATAAGAAAATTTTTGAAAGCAATATTATCTCTATTATCCAAATTCAATTGAATATTTTCTAAAATATATGCTGCTTTAACAAGGTGCTTTAACGCTTCTTTATCATTATTGCTTAAATTTTTATATTCAGGTGCATTTTCATCAAGTAAATTTATATCTATTAAATACTTACTATCCGTTCTTTTATCTAATTCAGAAGCAGAAAGATTAAGAGTAAATGTTTCTTCCTTATGCATTTTAGAACTATATACAGCTAATATTGCTAATGCCGTAACTATGATAAATGAACCTATAAATATTATTTTATGATTTCTTTCAGACATACTTAATCCTTTCGTTTACTTATAAATTATATGTTAAACATAAAATCAAAAAAACTATAATTATGCTAAAATATATATACATATCGGAGAAATTATATGCTTAATGGAAAGAAAATTATTGTTGTAATGCCTGCATATAATGCAGAAAAAACTCTTGAAAAAACATATAGTGAAATATATAACGATATAGTTGATGATATAATTTTAACAGATGACTGTTCTTCTGATAAAACTAAAGAAATAGCAAAAAACTTGAATATAACAACTATTATTCACGATAAAAATGAAGGATACGGAGCTAATCAAAAATCTTGTTACGCAGCAGCATTAAATGCTGATGCAGATGTAATAATCATGCTTCATCCGGATTATCAATATACTCCAAAGCTTGTTCCTGCTGTTGCATCTATGCTTGCATTTGGAGAATATGATGCCGTATTAGCATCAAGAATACTAAATAATGGTGCATTAAAAGGAGGTATGCCTCTTTATAAATATATTGCCAATCGATTTTTAACATTATTTCAAAATATTATAACCGGTTCGTCTTTATCAGAATATCATACAGGATTTAGAGGTTTTACAAAAGAAGTTTTATTAAATTTGCCTCTGGATTCCTGCAGTGATGATTTTATTTTTGATGATGAAATTATAACATTAATTATGTACTATAATTATAAAATTGGTGAAATAAGCTGTCCTACAAAATATTTTCACGAAGCTTCATCTATTAATTTTATTCGTTCTTGTCATTACGGATTTGGCGTAATTGTTACAAGTATATTATATTTACTTGCAAAATTAAATATTTATAAGTCTAAAATTTTTGATAAAAATGCTAAAAAATTAAATTTATCAAAAAATTTGAAATATTTTTATAAAAAAAATATATAACATACTTAATATATTATTGTATTTTTTAATAAAAAACGTAATAATAGTAATATGCGAGTGCATTAATTAATATGGAATAATAAAATGGGATTAAATGATACTCTATTAAAGGAAAGTATTGATACATTTATTAACAATGATATGGCTGACATTAAGCCTACAATTTTGCTTGTTGATGATGAAATTAATAATTTACAATTACTAAAAAGAACTTTCAGGGGAAAATACAATATACTTACTGCTTCAAACGGTATTCAAGGTTTAGATATTGTTCAAAAAGAAGGAGATGGTATATCTCTAATTGTAAGTGATCAAAAAATGCCTCAAATGGAAGGTACAGAATTTTTAAAAAAAGTAAATGAAACACACCCGGAAATTGTCAAAATTCTTTTAACAGGTCATCAAGATTCTGA
>JAFQYI010000131.1 GCA_017406505.1 bacterium | reverse complement strand
GTCTATCCCCGATTATCAGTTCTCTTTGACCCCTTCCTATAGGCGTAAGTGCATCTATTGCTGTTAATCCGGTTTGCAATGGTTCATGTACCGGTTTTCTTGTTACAATACCAGGAGCAACTGTATCTATTGCTCTTATTTTTTCTGTTTTTATGTCGCCCTTTCCATCAATAGCTTTACCAGTAGGGTCTATTATTCTTCCTATTAACGCTTCCCCTACCGGAACTGAGGCTATTTTTCCTGTTGTTCTTACTGTCATTCCCTCTTTTATTAGCGTTGAATCTCCTAAGATTACAACACCAACATTGTCTTCTTCCAGGTTTAAAACCATTCCGAGAGTGTTGTTTCCATCGTCAAATTCAACTAGTTCACTTGACATTGCATTTCTTAATCCATAAAGTCTTGCTATACCATCTCCTGTTGATAAAACTGTTCCTATGCTATTTACATCAGTTTCAACATGATAGTTTTCAATTTTTGATTTTAATATCGTTGAGATTTCTTCAGGTTTTATTGACATTTTTTAGCCCTTTATATAAGTTGTTTTTTTATATTTTTTAATTGTGTTTGTACAGAATTGTCTATAGTTTTTCCATCTATTTCTATGACTAATCCACCTATTATATCCGGATTGATTTCATAACTTATTTCTGCATTCTTATCTATAATTGACTCTATTTTTCTTTTCAATTTTTCTTTTAAATAGTCTTTTATTTCAATCGCAGAAACAGCTTTGACAAAAATAATGTTTTTATTTCTGTTAATCAACTCTTTATATTCTCTTTGAATATCATAAATTACACCATATCTTGAATTATCGGCAAGTAATAATAAAAAATTTTGCGTAATATTTGATATTTTATTTCCAAAAATTTCTGTCATCACAGATTTTTTGTCTTCAATTTTAATAATAGGATTGTTTAAAAAACTTGAAAGATTACTATTTTCTTCTATAGTCTTGGCAATAAAGTTAATATCAGTCAAAACAGAATCTTCAATTTGTTGTTTTTTAGCAGTTTCAAATAATGCTGAAGCATAACTTTTTGATGTTTTTAATAATTTTATATTGATTTTTTCCATCAGATTTTTTCCAATTTTTCTATTGCTCTTTCAATTAAAATATCATGCAAATTTTCATCTTGTGAAAGTTTATCTTTTATTTTTTCTAAAGCCTTATCAACAGATTGTTCAGTTACTTCTTTTGTAATTTTGCTTTTTATTTTTGAAGTTTCTGTCAAAATAGATTTATTTGCATTATCCTTTATAAAATTTTTAATAGTTTCTATATCTGTTTCTGATTTTATTTTTAAAGAATCTATTGTTTTTTTGGCAATTTGACCAATTTCAGCTGTTTCGTCAGGCGTTTTAGCATAATCTTCTTTTGTCTTTTCAAGATTATTCAAAGCTTTTTCTTTTCTTTGTACAGAATCGTTTATTGTTTGTGATACTTTTGTATTAGCCGATTGAATACTTTTTTTTATAAAAGGAGCAGCTACTATATACAATATAACCACAAGAAGTATAAAATTAAATAAATTCGAATGAAGTATATTGCTAAAAGATAAATCAAACATTTCTTTCTCCTAAAATTTTTTCGGATATTAAGTCAGAAATGTTCTCAATACCTGATTGTAATTCTTGTTTTGCACTATTTTCTTCTTGTAAAAGTTTTTGCTTTTCAATTTCGATTATTTCGGCTTGTTCTTTTCTATAATTATCTGTTATATTTTTTTGATTTTGCTTGATTTTTTCTAAATTGGAAGAAACATTTTGTGAAGCAATTTTTCTTGCAGTTTCCAGTTCTTTTTGTTTTTGCAATGAAATTTTTTCAGCTTCATCATTAGATAATTTCATACATTTTTCATTATTTTCTAAAAAGATTCGTCTTTCTTCCAAAATTTTAATAATCGGTTGATAAAGAACCACATTCATGATAAATGCAAAAATTACAAAACTTATTATTGCTATTATTAATGTCCCATCAAGTTCAAGCATATAACTTTCCAATTATTTTATGACAAAACCAACAAGAAGAGCTACTACTAATGCATAAATAGCACATGCTTCAATCAGCCCTGCACCTGCCCAAAAATATGTGCTGAGTTTGCTTTCTGCTTCAGGTTGCCTTGCTACGCTTTCAATCATAGCCTTTGTTGCAAGTCCTAAACCAATTCCTGGACCGGCTACTGCTAATATTGCTATACCCATTGCTAACATTTTTCCTGATACTAAATCCATTTTCTTCTCCTTATTTATGTATATTAATGTTCTTTTAATGATAAAGTTAAATATGCCGAAGTTAATAAAGTAAATACAAGTGCTTGTATAAATGCAACAAACACTTCAAATAACATAAACGGTAAAGGCAAAAAATAAGCAAAAAACGATACAAAAACAAGTATCATTACTTCTCCTGCCAAAATGTTTCCAAAAAGCCGGAGTGCTAATGAAAACGGTCTTATTATGTCTTCAAGCATATTTAAAGGTGCTAAAATAGGCAATGGACTAAAATAGTGTAAAAAATATTTTGGTCCTTTTTTTATAATTCCTGCACCTATATAATAGATTACCACTATTATTGCCATAGCAGCAGTCATATTTAAATCATTCGTAGGGGATGCAAATTCTCCACCTGATTTTATATGATACAACCTCCACGGCAATTGTCCTATCAAATTTGCAGAAATTATAAATAAAAATAATGTCGCAAGAAGAGGAACATGCTTTTTCCCTTCTTTACCCATGTTATCTGTCAATCCTATAAAGTAATTCATAATAATTTCAGCTACAGTTTGAGTTTTACTTGGTATAATTGATAATTTTCGTGTCATAATAAACGATGCAATAATCAGTAATCCCATTGTTATCCACATTGTAATAAGAGTATCCATGTGAACGGACATTCCTAAAATATGACAAATCCAATGTTCTCCTATTGAAATTTCCATTTATTACCTCTATTTTAAAAATATATTAGCATAAAATTTAAAAGTTGAAAATTTTGTGAAGTTATTTAATACTGTTTATCTATGGATAAAAAATTAAAAGTAATAATTTTTACTATATCATACATGCTCGGTCTAATTTCTTTTTTAACCGACAATATCGGTATTATTGCCTTTATATTCTTTTTCTTTGTATGTACGTTATGTTTAAAAAATTTTATTACCGAAAAATACGCTTTAATAATATTTATAATTTTCACAATCGGTATCTTTAACTGTTATTTAAGAATTAAAAATTTTGATTTTCTAACAACTATTGCACCTCACAATGATGTTACAGTAGTTGGAAAAGTAGTTTCTATGCCATCGGCAGTTTCTGAAGATTATACTAAATTTAACTTTAAAGCCCAAAAATATAAATTCTATAATAAACCATTTGAAAATATTACTGCCAAAACCCTTGTAACTCTTACTGCATCGAAGAAATTATATAAAAATATTGAAATTGGCGACACCTTGTCGTTTACAGGTAGGCTCACTCAAACAAAATCTGCTTCTAATCCCTCTGAATTTTGTTATGCAACTTTTTTAAAATTTAAAGGCATTCATTCAAGACTATTTGTCAATAAAGATAATTTTTCAATCATATCAAAAGCAAATAATAACGATATTTATGGAATTTTAGCAAACTTGAACAGAATAAGAACAAAAATTATTGATATGCATTCTCAAAATATTAAATCACCTCAATTAGAACTATTAGGTGGAATTGTTTTCGGTGATGATGCTGTTACTCCTGCAGAGGACATGAAAGTTTCTTTTCAAAATTCTGGTTTGACTCATATTATTGCTGCTTCGGGAATGAATGTTTCCATGATTTTCGGTATGTGGTTTTTTATTTCTCAAATTTTAAGATTAAATTATAAATTCTCAATATTTACCGGTATTTTTTCGATAATTTGCTATACCTGCATGACCGGATTTGGTCCACCTGTTATAAGAGCGTCTTTAATGCTTATTTTAATTCTAATTGGAAAACTAATAGATAAAAAAGCTAATTCTATAAATCTTTTATTCATTGTTGCTTTTTTGATGTGTTTGATATCTCCATCTATGATTACAAATATTGGATTTCAACTATCTTTTGCCGTAACATTAGGTCTTTTACTTGTATATCAATTATTCTTTGAAAAAATAAAAAATAAGTTTCTTAATATGATTATATCTTTCATTGTTGTACCACTTGTTGCTCAAGTTTTTGCTGCACCAATACAAATGTTTTATTTTAATTCTTTTTCTCCATATTCTGTTTTAGCCAATATTTCAGTAGTTCCTATTTTAGGAATAGTTAGCTTTACCGGATTTATAAGCTGTGTTTTTGCACTTATAAAACCTGTTTCTTATGCAATTATTAAATTTTTTGATTTTATTTTACTTCCTTTTTTAACTTTTATTACCAATATTGCTGATTTTTTCTCAAATCTTCCAAACTCAAGAATTATTGTCCCTTCACCATCTGTTTTTCAAATTTTTCTATATTATTTAGCAGTATTATGTATTATTTTTTACTTTTCGTACAAAGAAAAACGTAAAATATTTTTGACAATAACTTTAACTTCTTTACTTATAATGCTCGTTACTTGCATTAACTTCAATATTAAAAATAACGAAATAATATTTTTTAGTGTAGAAAATGCTGATGCAGCTTTTATTACTACTTCTAAAGATAAACACATACTTATAGATACAGGAAAAGCTCCATATAACAATTTTTCTCCTGCCGCAGAAAAAATTATTCTTAAATATTTTGAAGATAAAGGTATCAATTCACTGGATTTATTAATTTTATCTCATTTCGATTCTGACCATGCCGGTGGAGCAATATCTATTATGAAAAATAGCAATGTTAAAAACATTGTCGTTAGAAGTATAGACGATAAATCCCCTCTAGCTATTGATATTATAAAAGAAGCAAAAAATAAAAAAATTCCGATAAAAGTTCCCAAAATCAATGAAAAATTATTAGACGATGGAGAAAATAAAATTTATGCTATATATTCTCTTAATGGCGATGATAATGATAAGTCTATAATAAATATATTTGAAACTCCTTATGGAAAAGTACTTTTTACAGGTGATAGTGGAATAAAAACATTTGAACAAATTAAAAAATATATCCCTAACGATATAAGTGTTTTAAAATCACCTCATCACGGAGCAAAAAATACAATTTCAGATGAATATTTATCACACATTAACACCAAAACAGCAATACTTTCGACAGGATTTAACATATATGGACACCCGGATAAAGAAACTATTGATTTACTAAAAAAACATAATGTAAAAATTTTAAGAACAGATTTGGATAATGCAATAAAAGTTGTATTTAATAAAAATGACATTTTATTGTACTCTTATAATAACTTCCATAAAAAATTTGAAAGGATAAAAAATGATAGAAAGGTTAAATAAAGTATTAATAATAAGATGTGGTGCAATAGGAGATGTTTTACATACTTCAGAAGTATTTAGAAGTATAAAAAGAGCATATCCTGATTGTATAATTCATTATCTTACAACAGAAATTCCTGCTAAAATGCTGTCGGCAGATAAAGATATTGATAAATTTATTACAGTAAATCAAGTAACATATAAAAATTTATTTCAAATACTTCCAAAATTAAAAAATGAAAATTATGATGTCATAATTAATTTACAGCCGTCTTTCAAATTAAGACTAATTGCACTTCTGGCAAAAGCAAAAAAAATACTAAATTACGAAAAAAATTTGGATAAACATGCTGTTTTTAACTTTTACGAAACGGCAGAAAAAGGTATTAAAAATCTATCCTTTAAAAACGAATTAAAGATTTATGTTCCCAATGACATTAAGGAAATGGTAAAAATTGCATTACCTACAGAAAAAAAATTTATTGTAATGACTACGCAAGCAGGTCCTGTCAGAGAAGGCAAAAAGTGGAGAGTGGATAGGTTTAAAAAGCTAGTATTAGACATTATCAACAAGTACGATGTCGCCATAATATTTACAGGAACATCTGCTGACAGGGAAAGCCTTACGGATTTTGAAAACTTACATCAAGATATATACAATATGGCTGGCAGATTTAATATTTTAGAAAGTGCCGCTATGTTTTCTTTAGCAGAATATATGATTGGAGCAGACACCGGCCCTATACACATCGCAAGTGCAACAGATAAACCAATTTGTATAGGTTTGTACGGAGCTATGGCTATTCATAGAACAGGATTGGTCGGAAAAAAACACCATTCCGTCAAATCTTCTAAACTAAGCTGTATACCTTGTCAAAAAAGATTTTGTAAACTTAGAAATGGAGAATATTCTCCTTGTATGGACGATATTTCTCCAGAAGATATTATGAAAATATTAGAACAGGACAATATTTTACCATTGAAATAAAATCGAATGTTATGTTATTATTCTTATTGAGGTTAATATTTATGGATTTTATAACAGCATCTTTACAAATAAAAACCATGAGCTTCTTTGAAGTGGGTATGTTAATCTGTTTTGGTATAAGCTGGCCATTTATGATTAGAAAAACTATTTTAACTAAAGATATAAAAGGACAAAGTAAAAGATTTCTCTGTATAATTCTTGCCGGCTATGTTTGTGGAATGCTTCATAAACTTTTTTACAATTTGGATATTGTATTGTGGCTGTATGTTTTAAATTTTATTCTTGTTTTATCAGAACTTTTACTGATATACTTTTATGAAAGGAAAACTGATAATTAATGATTAATATAAAAAAATACTTTAAAAATTTATTTATAATTTTTATAATGTTTTGTACAACAAGCTCAATATCTTTTTCTGTGGAAGAAGATTCCGTATCAATAGATGAAAAAATTGCTTCTGTTGGTTTTGGTAAAATATTTGCTTCTGAACCTCAAAAAGAAATTACAAATTTATTTAAAAAAATTGATTACTATACAGAAAAACAAGATTTAAAAAAAATAAGAGAATTTTATAGTGATGATTTTGTTAATAATGATGGTTTTGATATAGATACTTACATGAAATCAGTTAAAGCCGGTGCTTCTATATATTGCAATATTAAAATTGAATCTAAGATTAATTCTGTTTCCGTCAATGGAAATTATGCCGTTGTTCATGTAACAGAAAATGCTGAGGCCGAAACAGTTAAACCAACTGAAGGTATAGATGGCTCAGGTCTTGTTATTGCAAGTGCAGACATTTATTATTATTTACAAAATAATGGACGCAAATGGAAAATTGTTTCAGCAAATGTAATTGATGAAAATCATTCAATTTTATATGGTTACGCTAAAAATATTTATTTTTCTTTAAATACTCCAACTCAAGTTAAGTCAAATACTGAATATACATCATCTTTGACATTTGCTCCAATAAAAGATATTTTAGTTTCTGCTTCCCTTGCTTCACAACCTATAGTTAATCCTCTTCCTCTTATAAGGGAACCATTTAAAACAGTAAAAAATGATGGGGTATTAGAAAGAATTTTTACTGCTAATACAGATGGATATAACGAATATACAATAGCATCAATTTGTATTGCTCAACCTCAAATGGTTTCTCAAGAAAATATCAATTTTAAAATTAACGGTGCGGCATTTGTTATAAGAAGGGTCAATGTTTTCAAACCATTACCTCAAAAAATAATAAATAAAAAAAACAGTAAAGGATAATAATATTTAAGATGAGTTATAAACGTTTTTTATTTTTTATAGGAAATATGATTTTAGTCTTTGTTATAACATATTTTTTAAAAATGCTAATTTTAGAAAATTGTTTAAATAAGGTATTGACAAACACTTCAGGTTTTATATCATTAGTACTTGTCAAAAACAATGGTGCTGCATTTAACTTATTTGCAGGTTTTAACGAAATATTAATTATCTTCGCATTTGTTACAATATTTGCTTTTATGTATTATGTTTTAACTTACAAATTTTACATTTCAGAAAAATTTTTATTTTTAATTTCTGCCTTCTGTGCAGGAATAGCCGGTAATACTTATGAAAGACTTGCAAATGATTATGTTACTGATTTTATAAAAATTAATTTATTTAATTTCCCTGTATTTAATATCAATGACATTTTAATAACAGTTGGAGCTATATTAATTGTATTTATTTTGATTAAGAACAAATACAATGAAATAAGAGATATAAAAGATGTTGAAGAAGACGATTTGTATAGAGGATTGTGATAAAAATAAAAGACTTGATTTATTTTTATCATCAGTATTATCTGAAATTTCAAGAAGTAAAATACAATCAGCTTTAAAAAAGGGTGAAATTACTGTAAATAACAAAACGGAGAAATCATCATATTCCTTAAAAGAGAGTGATATTATTGATATCAGCATTACAGATGAAAATGAAGTAATTATAAATCCGGAAAATATACCACTGGATATAAGGTATGAAGATGAAAACATGTTGGTAATAAATAAGCCCAAAAATATGCTTACACACCCTACAACAAAAGAATTGGAGCACACTCTTGTAAATGCTCTTTTGTATAAATATGGTTATGATGGTTTATCTTCATTAAACGGAAATTTACGTCCCGGAATAGTTCATCGTTTAGACAGAAACACTTCAGGGTTACTTATGATTGCAAAAAATAATAAATCACATGAATATTTATCAGAACAAATAAAAACTAAAACAGCAGTTAGAAAGTATTTAGCAATTGTTTCAGGTACATTTGACGAAAATGAAGGAACAATTAATGCTCCAATTGCAAGACACCCTTATAAATGTGAAAAATTTACAGTTTCTCAAGACGGCAAGCCCTCGGTTACTCACTATAAAGTTATTGAGAGATTCAAAAAATACACTTTTATAGAATTACAGCTTGAAACAGGTAGAACTCATCAAATTCGTGTTCACATGGCATATATTGGACACCCGATTGTAAATGATAGTTTGTATGGTGGTGAAAAAATAAAGGTTAAAACAATTGAACAAGTATTACAGGCTTATAAATTATCATTTTATCCTTTCAAAAAAAATAAAAAAGTTGACATAGAAATATGTATGGATAATGATATTATGAAAGTATTAAATAAAATGAGAACAGAAAAATGAGAATTTTACTAGTATTGCTTACTGAAATATTATTGACCCTAATTTTTGTTTATTTTGCATCAAATTATTATAATGGTGAAATCAATTATGTATGTCCTTTTGATAATAAAGAATATTCAATAACTTATGTACACTTTGCAGCTATAACCTATTTAATAGGTGGAATAAGCACACTTTTAATATATGCAATATTAAATATTACAGACAATAAAACAATTTTGGCATACAAAAAAGAAAGAGAAAAGCACTCTGTTGATTCAGCCGAAAAAGATGGTCAAATAAAAGCTTTAGAGAATAAAATAAAAACTCTTGAAACAGCTCTTGATAATGTTATTAAAAATAAAGAAGAATAGATGATAAAATACTTAGATAATTGATTTTTTGTCTAAACATGTGAGATTTATTGTATATTAAACAAAAAAGGATACATTATGTTTATTTTTATGGACGATATAACCTATAAGGATATATTTGAGAAGGTTGTTAATTCAATATATTTTGATATTTTTATAAGAATACTTTTTTTATTCATAATTATTAAAATTACGGATATAATTTTCAAAAAAATACAAACGAGAATTTTAATGCGAACACAAGAAGTGGAAGCAATAAAACAAATAAAAACGATTTTAAAATTAATTCATAACGTAATCAATACATTATATGCCGTTTTTGCTATACTTGCTTTTTTAGGGAAAATAGGTGTAAATGTAAAGCCATTACTTGCAACAGCAGGAGTTGCAGGATTTGCAGTCGGTTATGCTTCAAAAAGATTTATTGAAGATATTATAGCTGGAATAATTATTATAACTTCGGGACAAATTAGAATTGGAGATTATGTTAATATTGCAGGTAAAGAAGGTTCTGTAGAAAATATTGATTTAAAAATAGTTACCTTACGTGATATTAATGGTAATGTTCATTACATAAGAAACGGATTAATTGATATTGTAACAAATTACACAAGAGATTATTCATATTCTTTATTGGATTTAGGAATTTCTTATGATGAAGATCCGGATAGAGTTATGGCTGTTTTAAAAGATATATTTAACAATAAGTTGCGAGCTAATCCAATTTTTGCTGATAAAATTCTTGATGATATTGAACTTCAAGGCTTAAATTCTTTTGAAGATTCAAGTATTATAATTCGTTCAAGAATAAAAACAGTTACAAAAGAGCAATGGAATATTCAAAGAGAGTTTAATAAACTTATATTGAAGAGATTTAAAGAAGAAAATATAGAAATTCCATATCAATATCAAAATATATTGATTAAAAATTCGTAATTTATTAAAATATTATTAATTTATTAGTATTTTATATAAATTTGATGGATAATATTATAAGTAAGATAACAATATTATGTAAATAAAAAAGGAGAGAATATGTCAAATCCTATTTTAAATTCATCGTTTAATGGAGAAACAAGGACATTTGATGTTTATGGAAAGCCAATGACAATAGGTGGAGTAATGAATAAATTATGCCTATTAGCATTGTTAATGATGCTTTCAGGTGGAGCAACGTGGTATCAATTTGCAATTGGAAATTTAGATAAAGTTTCAGCATTAACTATGATTGGATTAATTGCCGGATTTATTTTTGCCTTAGTAGCGTCTTTTGCGAGGAAAACAGCCCCAATAACAGTTCCGTTATACGCATTTGCAGAAGGTGCTGCATTAGCAGGAATATCTTGTTTCTTAGAAGCACAATTCCCCGGTATAGTTGTAAAAGCCGTAGCAATGACTTTTATTACTTTGTTTTCTATGTATTTTTTATATGAAACAAGAATTATAAAAGTTACGGAAAAATTAAGAAGTGCAATTATTACAGTAACTTTTTCAATTTTAATTTTTTACGTAATTTCATGGCTTTTAGCATTGTTCAAGATTTCAATACCGATGTTATATGATTCATCAATGTTATCAATAGGTTTTTCAGTATTTGTATGTGCAGTAGCTGCATTTAATTTGCTTATTGATTTTGATTTTATTGAACAAGCATCAAGAAATTTTTATCCACAAGAATATGAATGGTTTGGAGCATTTGGACTAGCGACAACACTAGTTTGGTTATACATTGAAATTTTAAATTTACTTGCAAAATTAAACAGAAAGTAATTTATTTAAAATATTATAAACACAGGCAGAATAAAATCTGACCTGTGTTTTTTGTTTTTTAATTGACATTTATGACTAAATAGTGATACTCTTAGCTTTATGAAGTATCTAAATTTTAACGAAACAGAATTAACAAACGAATTAAAAGAAACATCACTGCTTGAAGTTAGGAATGTTTGTTTGCAGTGTTACAATTGTCCATTAGGAGAAAAAAGGACAAATATAGTATTTTCAGATGGACAAGCAAATGCTCCTATTATGCTAATAGGAGAAGCACCCGGTGCTGATGAAGATGAAACTGGAATACCATTTGTAGGGAGAGCAGGAAAGCTTTTGACCCAGCTTTTAACTGAAAGTGGCATATCAAGAGAAAAAGATTTGTATATATGCAATACTGTAAAGTGCAGACCTCCTGAAAACAGAGAACCAAAACCGGAAGAAAAAAATGCCTGTGAAAAATATTTAGAAGCTCAGATAAATATTGTAAGACCCAAATTAATTGTTTTGTGTGGTGCAACTGCTGCTAAAAATTTTTTAGGTGAAAATTTAAAAATTTCAGAAATTAGAGGCAATAAATATAATCTTTTCGGACAAATTCCGGCAACAGTAATATTTCACCCTTCATATTTGTTAAGAAATCATTCAGAAGAAGTAAATTCACCTCGCTGGCTAACAAGAAAAGATTTAAAAGCAATTAAAGATTTTATTGATAATTTAAAATAGTTTTGTAAAATATCGTAATATTTCAAAAAAGCTTGAAATATAGTAATAGTAAGTAAAATAAAAATATATATAAAAAATTTTTAAAAAATAATTTCAAAAAAATGCACTGAAAATATGTGTTTGGTACAATATTTTTTAAAGGCAAGGTCTTTAAAGATATTATGAGTAAAAAAACAACAGATATTTTAAAAAAAATAAATAAGAAAATAGATGAATTTATTACAGATAAAGAAATTTCTGAGAGTTTAAAGTCTGAAATAAAAGAACTTTCAGAAATGAATAGCCCTCAAGAATTGACTGAACAATTTGAATTAATAAATACTAAACTGGACTTACTTGAAGATAAAAATATGTCTTTAAAAGATTCAATATATGATTTTGTTAATTCAGCTACAAAAACGCTTGAAACTTTTACTAAAACAGAAAATATTTCCGGTGAAGAACAAGCTTTAAAATTAAATGATATATTGAAATCATTTGAAGATAAAATTGATAAATATTTTAAAAATAAAAAATCTGATAACCTAAATTTTGTTGATAACAACGAGCAAATTAATAAGTTAAAAGACGATTTATCATATTTTCAAAATGAACTTGAAAACAGTATAAAAGATAATATTGTAGAATTGAGTGAATTAATTACTACTATTGTATCGGAAATTAGGGAAAGGATATCAGATTTACAGGAAACTGCCGAGCAAAAATCCGAAAAATTTTTAACAGAAATTATTAGTGATGTAAAACAATTAAAATCTGATATCGCTGAATTGTATGATTCAGTTAAGGTAATTGACAATCAAGCAATTTTTGAAACTGAAAAAAATATAAAAAAAGTTCTGGTTCAAAATGAAGAATATAATAAAAATATAATATCAGAAATTCAAGAAGTAAAAAGTATTACAGCAAAATCTGCAATTCTTGATGCAAAAAGTAAAGAAGCTGTAGAAGTTTTCAAAAATGAATTAAATCAATTAAAAATAAATATCCATACACAAATAAGAGAAGTTTTAAGTAAAATTGTAATCCAAGACGAAATTAAATTTTTATGTGAAGAAGCTATTGCAGGAATTAAAAACAATGGTAGTGAAACAGGAGTTCTTCGTAAGTATTTAAAAGATTTAAAAAATGAAGATGAGCATCAAATAGAATTAATAAACGAAATTAGGAATATAATACTTGATTTATCCGATTTTGAGATGAATGATAGTTCAGACAAGATTGACATTATATATGAAAATATGTCTATGCTTAATAATTGGGCAGATTCATCAGATAAAATGCTTAAAAATTTTGATGGAGTTAATGATAATTTTGAAAGTATAGAAACAAGTTTTAATGAACTAAGAGAAGATTTTAACTTTAATAGCGACAAAATAGATATTATATATGAAAATCTTACTTTTATAAATGAATGGGTAAAAAAACTTGATAAATTTGCAAAAGATGTTGAATCGATAAAAGCCGGTTATGATGCAGAGGCTAAGATTCCTGAAAAAATAGAGGAAATAAATGCAAATATTGCACTTGTAAAAGAATGGAATAAAAAAGCAGATGCTTTGGCTTTGCAAGTCAGAGCTCTTTCTGTGCAAATAAGTGAAACGGAAAGTACAATAAATTCTAAAAACTTAGCTGATATGAAAGCCTTATTTGCTCAAATGACAGAAGATATGTCTAATCTCAGCAGCAGAACAAATAAAATGATTTTGGATACGGATAAAACCAATGATAAAATGCAAAATCACTTACAAAATCTTCAAACTATTATCAACTCTTTAGATAAAAAAGCTAATGATTTAGGATTTGAAGATATAAAAGAAAAAATTAACGATATAAAAGAAATTTCTACAAAGAGCTCGGATTTTGGACAAGGTTTAACAGAATCTTTTATATATTTGGCAGAATGGATTGATTATGCCGGAAATACAATTAATAGTATAAAATCTGAAATAGATAACTTAAAAGAACAACAAACAAATAATACTATTCAGACTACAGATTTAGTTAATCAACAAAATTTATTTTTTACGCAAATTCATTCTTTGTTGGCAGAACAACAAAAGACAAAAGAAGAAAATCAACAAGCAGATATTATAGAAATACTCAAAGAAAACAAGGAACAATACAATAACTCTATTCAAAGGATACTTGAAAACATTGGGTTACAAATTGCTCAAATTAGAGAACAAAATTCTAATGAAATTCAACAAATATTAAAAAATCAACAACTTGAGAATACACAAAACAAAGAACAAAATTTAGAGTTAATACAGCAAATATTGGAGAATCAAAAAGTTCAAATTAAGCAAATAGAAGAACAGAATGTTTTAAAAATTCAAGAGATTTTTGAAAATCAAAAAATTCAAAAAAATCTACAAGATGAAAATCAAAGTCCATTAAATATACAACAATTTATAGAAAATAATACTTTACAAATACAGCAAATGAAAACTCAAAATGATTTTGCTTTCCAACAAATTGCAGCTCAGCAGGCTTTAAATCAACAATTATTGCAAGACATAAAAGATAATCAGCTTGAAAATACAGAAATTATAGATGGAAAACAAATTGATTTTTCAGAAATATCAGATGGCTTACAAAAAGTTGTAAATCTGATTGAACATAATGAAGTAGAAAATAAAAATAAAATAACAGAATTGCTTCAAGATACAACAGCAGCAGTACAGCAGCAATCAGATAATGCTGAAATTAAAAATCTTTTAGATTTCATTGCAGCACAGGTTGTAAACATGAATGAAAATAGTTCTAAGACAGAAGTTTTATCTAAAAAAATAGATATTCTTGAAAATAAAATATCTAATCTTGAACAATATATGGCAAGACTTATTGATTATTTAGATGAAGATTAAGCTACTTATTTTTTTCGAAAATTAAATAAGGTAAAAAAAATAAAAAATACGTTAAAAAAGAGAGTTTTATTATATTTAAAAATTTACCTATAAATAGAAGAAAAATTATTAATAAAATAAAAATAGTATAATAACAGACATAACTAATAGGATTATCAGAGAAATCCCTTGCTCTTTTCATAGAAAAAGCAAGATATGATATAAAGAAAGCAGATAATAAACCAAATCCTAAAAAAAATAACAAAACTATAGGAAAAAAAAGAAAATGTAAGTTTCTTAAAAATTTTTCAGTTATAGTCAAATATATAAGTCCTCCAAGACTTATTTCCAATAGTAGTATAAAAAAGAAATTTAATATAAAAAATATGGGAATTAATATTGATAAAAATGAGTATTATGAGATAGTTTTGTCTAACTCTGCAAGACCTGAAGATGCTTATAAGAAAGTTTTTAAAGGTGATTAATATTTTGGATTATATTTTCTCTTTTAATGGTTCTATTTCAAGAAAAAAATATGTATATTTTTTT
>JAFQYI010000130.1 GCA_017406505.1 bacterium | reverse complement strand
TGAAATTTCAGAAATAGTCGCTATTTCATCAAGCGTAAATTTGTTTAGTCGTCTGCAAAGTTGCAATATTCGTTTTTTCATTCAAAATACTCCTTAAAACATTTTCATCTAATTCTGTAATACCGTTTGTATTAGCAAGTTTTTCGATTTTGTTAATTAGTTTTACTATCTGCCGGAATTGGTTATGCCGTGTTGTAAGATATTCAAGTCCGTCAGGTGTAATTGGGATTTCCGATAGTTCTGATATAATCTGCTTTATATCTTGCATATCATAACTTTCAAATTTATATGCCTTATAAATTCTGTCTTTCAAATGCGGATATTTGGATAATTTTTTATCAATATTTGCCATCCCGACAAGTACCATAGGGCATCCCGTTCTATCGTGCAAATCCCTTAAAATCTCAATTACATTGTTGTTTATTAAATAATCAACCTCATCAATGATTATGGTTTTGGGCTGTTGCTTCAATTTATTTTCAATCATATTAAAAGTTTCCTGCGAATGCCAATATGGTTCTTCTCCGAGTTCTTCTGCTATTTCAGATAACAACCACCGAACAGACATACCTTTTGTGGCTCTAACATATATGCAATCGTTTTTAAATGTCCACCATTTTATTGTTTCGGATTTTCCTAAACCATAATCACCATATACAAGAGCAATTTTAGGTATATTTAGAGAAAGCGATTTCAATTCTTCCATAAACCCTACAAATTCTTTGACCTTTTTTGTTTTTACAAATTTTTTGTTCATAATTTAGTCCTCATATAGATTAATAAATTCATCACTTCTAATATAGTCAGCAAGCCACTTACGTTGTTCGGGATTAGTGCAGCCATGTTGCATTAACCACTCATATTTTTCATAATTTGATGAAAATATCGGGATATTCATTTGCGTTTCACGCTCGGTCAAATAGCGTTTTTTCTCCGTTTTATGTGGTTCAATTTCAATAACTTTTTCTTCAGGTTCTATTTCTAAAACTTCTGTTTTTCCAGCAGGAAAATATTTTAGGAATTCCTTTTTTGCTTTATTAAACTGCCGTTTTCGTTTTTGAATCTGCTGCTTAAATTCTTCCATATCCTTAACAGTTCCGAGATGATTTGCCATAGGATGAACTTTTTCAACTTGTTTGGCGATGCATAAAAATTCCCCCTTAACTGAATACACATACAATTTTGTCAAATCAAAAAGCGAATAGCGGATAAAAACTTTTTCTCTTAAATCTATTAAAAAATCGTTTCTAAAATGAAGTCCTAAAAATGTAATTTCACCTCTGCTTATAGTTCTGACTTCTGTTTTCATCATCAAATCGTTTAGGATATTTTTATCAATATCCTGTTTTTCTATTTGTTGGAGCATTTCTTTTATTGTTTTGTTTTCATCATTCGGACAAATTTTAGAGTTATGATAATCAATCCAACAGTCAATATATTTAATAACTTCCTGAACTGTCGGAATATAATTTTTTGTCATTTTACGGTGAAGTTCTCGGTGCAACTTTTCACCCCGTTTCATCCAAGCAGGTTTATTTTCGATACTTGAACCGCAATAAGATATCATCATTTTTTCAAATTCTTCCTGAAATTCTCTAAAAAATCTTTCTATAACTTTTGCTCTTGCGTTATACGGTTTTGCAAAAACTGATTTTATCCCTAAACTTGCAAAACTCCGTTAAATCCGCATTCGTCAAAGCGGATTGGCGGCAGAGGGCTGAAGTCAGCTTCGCTGAGTGCCCGTTTATTGCCGCCAACCAAGCAATCTGTATGCTGAAAATATTTTGCCTTAAATGCTTTTCCGTTATCCTGATAAGCAACTTTCGGAATTACTCCGAGATTTAAAATTGCGTTACGCAGAGCAGATGCTATGCATTGAGTATTTTCAGTCATCATAATTTCATACCCGACAAGTGCTGTTGATTTCCAGTCTAAAAAACCGACCAAAGTTGCTCTGGTCGGTCTGCCGGTAAACGGGTTTATTACTTGAAAGTTGAGTACATGCCCATCGGCAATTAAAACATCCCCAACCTCTAATTTTGAAATATCTCTTTCAATATACGGTTCAACTTTATCGTGGTATGCTTTTTCGCCTTCACGCATAAGTACCCATTTTGAATAATTCTGCTTTTTAAAATGTTCCGCAAATCTTCTGAATGTCAGATTACATGGAATATCCTCATATCCCCTTTTTTCTAAAATATGTTTTGTTAAACTTATGGATTTCCAGATACTGAATTTATTCGGGTGTAAAAGATAAGTCAGGAATACTTTTTTCATTTCATCATTGAGTTTTGAATTATACTCTCCAAGTTGATTTGTTTTTCTTTGTGGAAGCAAACCTTCCGTTCCATAGTTTTCATAAGCATTAACCCATCGGTGTAAAGTTCCGATTGATATTGTTCCGACAAATTTAAAAACTTGCGGTAAATATAATCCGCTATTATATAAATCTAAAAACACATCATCCGCTTCTTTTTTAGTAGGATATTTTGTTCTGATATTCATTAATGCAGTTACAATATCTACTCTTGCAAGAGCATTCATTTTTGCATTTTCTGACATAAAATTTATTTTATTTTCAACAGGAATTAACGCTGTTGATTTAATTTCCTCATCTTCAAGCCTTTGTCTTGGATTATTCGGGGTGTCGGCGGAGTAACGTACGACCGACACCTTACGGGCTTGCTCGCTATCGCTCGACATGCCCTACCGAAAATCCGCTCCTGAATTTCAGGTTCTAATGATGAATATAATATTTCATAAGAGGTTTCGCCGTTAACTTTGACTTCTCTTGCTATATATCTACCCTTTTGAATGGCAATTCTTATAGCCCGGGTACTTTTAAGCCCCTTTATTTCTGCTATGCGTTGATAGGGACGAACGAGTTAAGAGTGGTGCTTGCACCGACTCTTTCAACGAGTGAGGAGCTAGAAGCTTTGCTTATACCAATATATGTGTTTATTCATCGTACACACAGATTAACTCGTTTCAAATCACATTGGAACACCATTTCCGAGCTATGTGTTGTTTTGTGTCTTTAAATTTATTTCCGACCTTTGATGAAAAATTACCGACCTTTTTGCATGAAAATAAAATCCCAACTTTCCGGTAAAAATTTTGAAATGTCCTCAAATGTCCATAAATGTCAAATAATCTTTTTACCCGTGCAATTTAGTAAAATCGGGGGAATGCAGACTATGACTATATAAAAAATTAAAAAATTGTGGAAAGTAATTGGAAAATAAGTGACAATAAAGTGACATTTCGTCCCATTTGCGAACGCATAAAAATATTTTTTCCGACCGCCCAAATTCAAACACACCCTAAACCTTGCCAAATAATCATTTTTTGCGTTCAAATAAAATGTCCTGTTAAACTATAATAAACAGCGAAAGCCCACATAGTGTGGGAAAATTTGCATTAAAAAAAAGACCATATTACGGTCTCTTTAATTAATTGGTGGAGTAAGCAGTCGTGTCAGCTAGAGGCTCTCTGGATATTCCCTGATAATCTGTTTTCCAGGATATTTTTTATTTTTAGAATATTAATGATATTATTATATGGGCGAAACACAGTAATAATGGTTTTTTAGCCCTAAAATCCTAAACAAATTAACGGGGAATTATCAGGATAAAAACAGGAGTTTAACAGGATAAATGCAAGTTTATAATAATAAAAAAAGGAGACAAATTATGAAAGCAATAAAATGTCCTCATTGTGAGAGTGAAAAAGTTAAAGAAAATGGACATCAAAAAAATGGAAAACAGCGTTATAGATGTAATAAATGTGGCAAAACTTTTCAAGAATTTTTACCTTATGATGCAAAAAGATTTTTTAGTACTCTATACAAATTGATAGAAAGTAATAAAGATAGAATAACTTTTGAAAAAAATGAAATAGATAAATTTACTCCAAAATTTGAAAATAAAACAAGTTGGAGAGAAATTGTCATAAAAGATATGCCAGATAACTTATCGATTTATTCATATAATCCTAAAATTGCTATCGTTTATGATAATGCAACACAAATACAAATATTTAAGTTTAATGGAACGATTGTTAAGGAAAAACCATATAAAATTACAGTATGGAATCAACCTAAAAAATATTGTTCATTAGAATGAGAACTTTTTAGTTGCTATCTAAAATTTCAAGAAATCCGAAAAAGCTTATTTTTACTGCATATTTAAAATTTTTATTAAAAATTTTGCCTGTAAATTTATACTGCACTTAATAAAAAAATAAAAAGTATTACTTGAGGGAGTGCAGAAAGGAGCCATTATGGCAGAAATCAAACAAAGTCAATCATTATTGCAAATTGAGAACACATTCATTAAATGGTCATTAATTGATTCTCTTAAAACAACAGGAAAGCAGTTTCGAAAGCATTCAAAAAGGAAAATTGAAAGGTTAGCAAAACAATTAAAGCATTTTAAAATTTTTATTCCAATTGTCGTAAACGCTGACAATGAAATTGTTGCCGGTTTTGCTCGTTTTAGTGCAGCAAAAATCTTAGGCTTGAAAACCTTGCCTGTAATTCAAGTTTCACATTTGACGCCGGAAGAATTGGAAGCTTATAAGATAGCGGAAAATCAAAGCGTAATGTTCGATACTGACTGGAATTTACCACTATTAAAACTTGAGTTTCAAAATTTTGAAGATATTAAACTTGATTTGGAATTAACAGGTTTTGAAATTCCTAAAATTGATGTAATACTAAATGAAAGTAACGAAAAATCTGACAATCAAGAAGAAATTATATCAAACGAATTAGAAACGTTAGTTACTAAAAGAGTAAAATCCGGCGATATTTGGCAATTAGGTGAGCATAAACTTCTCTGTGCCGATTCAACAAAAATAGAATCGTTTTAATTTTTATTGTGCGATGAAAAAGTTAATATGGTTTTGACAGATCCCCCCTATAATCTCGCTGTAAAAAATATTGTTGGAAATGGAAAAATTAAGCATCCTGAATTTGTAATGGCAAGCGGAGAAATGAGTTCAGAAGAATTCACTCAATTTCTATCTGTCGTTATGCAAAATATCCAAAAGTTTTGTTTAGATGGTACAATTGCGGAGTTTTTTATGGATTGGCGGCATTGCCAAGAAATTTTAAAAGCAGGGAAAATATTTAATGAATTGTTGAACATTTGTGTGTGGAATAAGTGCCATTGTGGGATGGGTAGCTTTTATAGAGGTCAACACGAATTTGTATTTATATTTAAAAATGGTACAAATAGTCATACTAACAATATACAACTCGGAAAATTCGGTAGAAATAGGACCAATGTCTGGGATTATAAAGGTGTTCGAGTCTCTAATCCTGAAAATAGGGATGATCTGAAGTATCATCCAACTGTCAAGCCCGTAAAAATGCTTGAAGATGCCATTTTAGATGTTAGCAATCCAAATGAAATAATATTAGACTGCTTCGCAGGATCAGGCTCAACTTTGCTTGCTTGTGAAAATACACATAGACTTTGTAGAGCTATCGAGTATGAAGAATTCTACTGCGACACAATCTTATACAGATGGCAACTTCTGACAGGTAAAGAACCTGTATTTGTATGCAATGTCTATGATGACAGAAAGGATGTTTAATATGTTTGATGATATAGAATTTGAAAAATTAATGAATGATGCAATTGAAAAATATAATCCTGAAGTCAAAAGAGATAAAAAAGGTCGCTTTAAACCAGGATACTCAGGAAATAAAAAAGGTCGTCCTATTAAAAAATTAAATAACATAAAAGATGTTATAAATGACATTTTGAAAAATAAAACGGCCCTGACAATTTCCGGTAAAAATAAGCAAGCAAATTTATTGATTGCTCTAATATACAAATTAATTGTCGGACTTCTTCAAGATGGAACGGCTTATCAAATTATTAAATTTTTAGAAACTTTTAAATCGTATATTGATTTAGAAAGTATTTACAGTACGGACAAATATTATAAGGAAGATTCGACAGAATTAGAAAATTTGCCTAATCCACAAGAAATTATGAGTTTAATTTATCACGTAATGGATGAACGTTACGGCATTAATAGAATGCCAAAGGATATGTTTGATCAACAGGAGGAACAATAATGACAACAATAAATAAAATAAAATTTAATGATGAAGCAATATACTACATTAAAAATTCAGAAACGTTACTAATATCTTTAAACGCAATGAATGTAGTGTTTGGTATTACAGAAAAAGATATGAACGACCAAATTAAAGAAAATAGTGTAATTATTGAGAATAAAAAGTTTTGCGATTACAATATAATACTTAATTTAAGTGAAAAATATCCAATAAAAAGTCGTCAAATTCTGTACAAAATACAGACAATAAGGAATAAAGAAAATAAATTCTGCGAATTGGATATAGCATATTCAAATTTAATTGAAAGTATTTGTTATGCAATTGAAAATAAATTTCGTTTGAAAATCAAATATGAAAATAATAACGAAAGAATTGTTGAACCACATTCAATTGGAAAACTTAAAAATGGTAACATTGCATTATATGCATACCAAATCGCCGGTTATTCAAAATCAGGAACTAATTGTAATGCATTTCGATTGTATCATTTAAATAAAATACATAACATAGAGATTTTGGAAAATGAACATTTTGAAATTCGTTGGACAAAAGGAACTTATCATAAATCAAAAAATTTTGTTTATGAAATAAAACGTGTTGAATGGTAACGACACAAGAGATGGAGATTTTATCTCCATCTCTTAAATTTTATGGTAAAGTATAGTTATGAAAGAAAAAGTTTTATATATTATTTCCGGTGCAAATGGCAGTGGTAAAAGTACTCTAGCTGAAGTTCTATTAAAAGAAAAACAACTCGAATTTCTTAATGCTGATGAAATTGCAAAAGAAATTTCTCCAAATGCAATTGATAAAGTACCTATTTCTGCAGGTAAAATTTATTTTAAGAGATTAAGTGAATTTTTAAAAAATGATATTTCGTTTGCAGTAGAGTCAACTTTATCCGGAATGAATATAGTAAAAATTATAGATAAAGCGAAATTAAATGGTTATAAAGTCATATTGATATATTCTTTTTTACAAAATTGTACAACTTGTATAGAAAGAGTAAAAAAGCGCGTAAAAAATGGAGGACATAATGTTCCAGAAGAAGATATTATTCGAAGATATTATAAGAGTGTTGTAAGATTTTGGGATAATTATAAAAATATAGTAGATGAATGGACATTATTTTATAATGGATATGATTATGCTCCACTTATTGTTTCTATTGGAAAAAAAGAAAAATATGATATAATAAATATAGAAATGCAAGAAAAGTTCAACAGTATACTAAAAATGGCAAAAGGAGAAATAAACACAGATGACAAATAAAGATTCTCTAGAGTTATTAAATATGTTTATTACTGCAACTCAAATAGCAAAAACTAAAGACAAGTATGATTTTCATTTAGAAATGACAGAAAATTATTTAGTTGAATTATTACAAAAAGCATTTCCTAATTTAAGAAATAATACCAATACAGTTAATATTGCAAAGAAAATATTGCAAAATTAAAATCCAAAATCTTAAAATCTTATAACTTCTGTTTTATAATTATTTTTGATACGAATTGTGTCATAAGAACTTGAAAAAACTTGCAAAAAGAGCGATTAATGTAAGTATGCAAGACACAATTAATAGATTAAACTTATTATCAAAAAAAGAAATTGAGCAAGAATATCTAAAAATTTTTGGATATTTTGCTCCAAAAGGCTATACAAAATCTTACTTGATTAAAGAGATCGTATGGCAGGAAAAATATAACCGACTGCCAAATGATTTGCAAAACAGAATAAACAATCTTGTTGCCGAATATGAAAAAACAAAATCTGTACATATTAAAAAGGTCAAAAAATTTGAGGTTACTGTCGGAACAAAATTTATACGAGAATTCAGAGGCGAAAAGCACGAAGTTATTGCTATTGAAAATGGGTTTAAATACAAAGATAAAACATATAAAACCCTTTCAGCAATTATCTAGCTATAAAAAAGGTAATGGTTTGCTTGGTATTTATATTCATAATGTAAAAAACAAAGAAGGTAAAACTTCTAAAAAAGGGAAAAACCCCTTTGATAAATGGGATTGGTCTAATACGACATCTGGGAAACCTAAAGTTTATGATTGGGTAGATGATAACGGTTATAATAACATAGGGAAATGGATAGAACTAGCGGCAAGTAATAAATCGGTATAATATGTATTTTACGAAATCAAGACTTAAATCAGCAGGATACACATATAATTATTCCTCTGTCAGAAATTCTATTAATGAAAACACAGATAGTTTTAATATATTTTTATCACATAGTTATGCAGATAAAGAATATATTTTAGAATTAAAACGGATACTTGAAAACTATGGATATTCAGTCTATGTAGATTGGATAACAGATGGCAAAACATTAAGTCGTGATAATGTATCAAAAGATACAGCAAAACTTATAAGAAAACGTATGAGACAATCAAAAAGCATGATTTTTGCAACATCTTCAAATAGCCCTAATTCTAAATGGATGCCTTGGGAACTTGGTTGTTTTGATGGTTTAAAAAATTCTAAAATTGCCATTTTGCCAATAACAAACAGTGAAAATGATAGTTTCATAGGTCAAGAATATTTAAGATTATATCCATACATTACAGAAGAAGGAATAAAAGATAAAAATTCAAAAACACTATGGATTAATGAAACTTCTACCAAATATGTGAGTTTTAATGGTTGGTTATATGAAAATAAAGAACCTTACGCTCATTAAAAATACTGTAGGCATATGGTGGCTTATTTATATTATATTACTCGTTTCTGGAGCAATCCAGCCAAAAGATGGAGGTAAGTTAGTGTAATTTATAAAAAAATCAGAAAAACATTATTTTCATTCTAATTTTGGACTATGTAAGCTCCAAGTAGAGAATTTGGTAAAAAATTTGCATTAAAAAACAGAGAATTATCATTAAATTAATTCTTTGTTTTAATTAAATCGCTATATTGCTGTAATTTAACATACAGAACAAGATGTAATTAACTATGAGATGGAGATTTATAATCAATATTTTATATGTTTATAAGAAAATAATATTATGGAAAAGAAAATATTTAAGTTTATATTAAAACAATATCTAGATAGTGCAGATTATAATAGTTGTTCTATTTCTACTTTGTGTAGAAAATTTGGTAATGTTAAAGAAATAAAGGTATGTATTATTAACTTAATAAAAAACAAATATATTGAACTCTATTATTCTGAAACAAACCCTTTTATCAAAAATTTCAATCAAAATATATCAATAGAAAAACAAATAGAAATGATTAAAAAATTACCTGATGATTTTGAATCAGAAATTATAGATGAAATCAAATTTGATGACGATATAATTAAATTAGAGGTGGCGCAACCTATATCTATATTTCCAACAACTCAACAAATTAAACTCGCAATAAATAATAAAACACAATATTACAAACTTCCTCCATTCAAAAAAATATTATTAGAAGGAATGCCCCATTTAAACTTTTTATATTTTAGAATTGATGTTTTGAATAGATTTTTATACGATCCAAGATATTTTGTTAAGCATTTAGACTATACGGGTAGCATTTATTATAATATTGAACATATAATAGATGGACATGATGAAAATTCTATATATTTAAGTCATTTTGGACTTGCTTATAATAAAAAAACGAATGAAAATGTTATAACTATATTCCCGCACGATCTAGCAAAATTATCCTTAAAGCACCAATACCATTTTTATTCTCATATGCTTGACAATCAAGAAGATTATGTACCAGATATCTCTTATTACAGAAATGTTATGGGTGATGTGTCAGAAGGGATATCTATTTTTACAGCATTTATTGAAGAAATGCAAATTATAAATACAATAGTCTATAAATTATGTAAAAAGTATTTATTTAAAAATTTATATAATTGTGATAAAGAAAGACCAGAATATTTTCATCCATTTTTGATGCCAACAAAAACAATGTATTGTAATTTTTGCAGAACTTTATACAGAATGTTTGTAGATAATCTTGATATAGATACAATTAAAAGCTTAATTTCGAAATTTAATTTAGACATTCCTGATATGGAAAAACTAAAAGGATTAACTCTTTTAGAAAAATTTTTTAGCCTGAGTTTTCAATCCTATGATGGTTCTGATACAGGAAAAGAAATTATACAAATATGGAAAAAGGAGATTCATGATAAAAGATGCAGGCAATCACACTCTTTTGTTGATGATAAATATGATTTAAATATATTTAAAAAATATCGAAAAACAATTAGTGAAGCATATAAATCTGTAAGATTGATAAGACTAGTTTTGTCATCTATTCAGGAAATAAAACTTTTAATTAAATCTAATAAAATTGAAATATCAGAGGATTTATATAACGGAAATATTAATATGTATTTTTCGCCTTTAAGAATTTAAATAAATAATAACAAAAATACTCTTAAAATATTGTACCATTTGAGGTTTAATATAAATAGAGATAGTGTGAAATTAACTCAGTTGAATTATTATACACAAATGTTATGTAAAGTTGCAGATAAATATTAGTTTCAGCCCAATTTTGGACTAGGTAAACTTAAAGTAGAGAGTTTGGCGGAAATTTTGCATTAAAAAACAGAGAATTATCGTTAAATTAATTCTCTGTTTGAATTATATCTGTGTATTACCCCGTGTTTGCGGGGCTTTATGTTAGAGAGAATGGTCTTATCTCTCTAGTTAGGACTAAATGGTGGAGACGGTGGGAGTCGAACCCGCGTCCAAAATGGATAAAAATAAATCTCTACGAGTGTAGGCATTATTCGCTCAATTAAGTCAGGAAATGTCAAACCCGATAACTTAATCAAAGACTTTTTGAGTGATTCGCACTTCGATTGTTATCTTGATACGGTTACAATCATTACCGTACTGCGTCTTGCATGGTGGCTCAATATTAATCGGCAAGCTGGACTAATATCAAGGCTGAACTGCGGAACTTAATCTACGCAGCTAGAGCTTGTGCTCTAGAAAAATCAGCTACTACAACATTGTTGTTAGCACTTAATTTGTTTCGCTCGTTGATAACCGAGAACAGCTCTCGGACTCGCAACCTATTCCCATCAAACATCCTGTCAATATCCAGTACGTCCCCATGGTTTTTCGTTACTTTCTTTATACATATAATAATATATTTCATTTGTTTTTGCAACATATTATTTATAATCTTCTTCTCTATGTCCTACGCCCTTTGAGTATACTGTACCCTCAAATACACCTTTATTATATTTTCCTTTATGTCTTGAATGACGCACATCAATCGATTCTGAAGATTGCCCTTTACTTCGATTAACAGTTAAACCTTGACTAGAATATTTATTATTTACATATTTTGCAAATTTATCAAGTGCCTCTTCATCAAAATACTCTCTACCATGCTCATCTATTTTTGCATAAGTTAACTGTTCTTCAAATGATATAGTATTACCGTCACTGTTTTGTATAGAAATTCTATAATTATTACCTCCTGTAGGATTATCATACACTTGTAAATCGACAAATGAAAGAGAAGCATCCATTGCTTTACGGTAATAATTCAATTCTGCACCTGATCTTCCATCAACAGAATTATGTAACACTATTTTTGAACCATCATCAAAAACTATTTCATTTTCTGTTTCTGATAATATTTTTACTCCTTGTGCTAATTTTTCATTCTTTATTCCTTCAAATGCATATCTTACGTTTTTAGAATCTATATCTTGTATATCTTGTATATCTGATGCAGCATCATTAGATTTATCCGGACCTAATTTATCTGCAGCATCACTAATATACGGCTCAAAATATTTTTTTGTGATTGGATCTTTTTGAATATCTTCATACGTTTGAGCTTTGCCACCTTCAGTCGGCTGTTCTATCTTTATTCCAAACGTTTTAGCTAATTTGTTTAATGCTGTATCGCCTAAATTTATTAAATTTGAAATATCCGCTTCATGATTATCTATCGTTTTATTTGTATTTGTATCCAATGATTTTACTTGCGAAAATATACTCGCATCTTTTTCTTCTGAAATACCTCTTAGCCCATTGCTAATATCCATTAACTGTTTTGTATTTAAATGCCCAACATTTGTTGATTGAATATTATTATCCATAAACAGCTCCTCTCTTATTTATTTCACTACTTAATATATTAAAGTTTTCGCTATTTATGAAATTGCAAACTTCCCCTCATCTCATATCATATCATATCATATCTAAGATTAT
>JAFQYI010000129.1 GCA_017406505.1 bacterium | reverse complement strand
TTTGGATTTATTAATATAATTGAGCTTTTTATTTGGAAATATATCTGAACCATAATAAATAGTACAAATTTTTTGTGGGCTGTATTTATATAGTTTATTTTGTGATTTTACAATGTTTTGATATATTTTTTCAGCTTCTTTTATTTTGCCTATTTTTACAGATAAAATAGCATATCTGATTTTTATTTTATAATCAGATGAATTTTGTAAATATGGAGAGGTTAATAATTCTTCATATAAATTATATGATTTTTGATATTCTTGTGTTTGACTATATAAGTCAGCAAGGATAATTTTTTGCATTAATTCTTTTTCAAAATCTTCAATATTATTATGAGTTAATTCAAAGATTTTTTGATACTGACGTAACTCTAAATAAAATTTTAAAAGAAGAAAATATAAAGAAGCAGAATCAATATCATCACCATTTTGTATAGTTTCAATAATCTGTTCTGAAAATAAAATATTTTTAACATTATAATAGTCTTTCATGTTTATATATAGATTGATTAAGTTTTGAGGATACCAATCTTGCAATTCCTTATAAATAGGTAATGCTTTATCAAAATAACCTAATTTTGAATAATTTTCAGCAATTTCCATTTTTAAATAATTAATAAAATATTCATTCTCAATAGAGAGATTATTATATTCATTTAAAATTTTGAGATAGAAATTGATAACTTGATGAATATTTCCACTTTCAACATAGCAATTCGCTATACTAAAATATAATTTATCAATAAATTTATCAGGTATATTTTTAAAATAATTAATATACTTTTTAGAAAATTTTGAATAATTTAAACACAAATTATAACAGCAAGCTGCATTTTGAAAAAAACCATTTTTATAAAGCATATCGCCTAATTTAAAAGAAATTTTATCAAAATAATAAAAAACAAAAATACAAGTTGTAACGAAAAGAAAAATTAAATTTTTAAAAATGATATTTTTAATTTTCAAAAACCATCTACCTTTCAATAAATAGTATCATATAAAATATAATATTATAATAACTCTTATAATTATAAATACAAATGACATACTATTGCAAAAAAACACATATAAGTTAAACCAAATTTATAACAAAACTTGGTTTTGAGCATAATAACTATATTTTTCGAACAACTAAGTTGATTTTTCAACTCTGGATATAAAACTACATTTTTATTTTTGAAAGCGTATTTAGTTTTATATTTCTTCTTTATGCTGTTTAGGAGCATAATCAGTTCTAACTGCCAAGTATATTCTATACATTAATCGCATTAGCATTTCATCATTATTTATTGCTTTTAGAAAATTTCTTTTTACATTTTCTTTTGAAATATGACTCTCAAATATAAAAAATTCATACATTTCTACATCAAAAATTTGTGCCATCTTTATCAATGTATTTAATCGAGGGGCATATTTACCAGTTTCTATATAACTCACATTCGGACAACCAATTCCTAACGCTTTTGCTAATTCTTTTTGTGAAAATCCTTTTTGTTTACGAAACTTTGAAATGTTTTTGCCAATAGCTTTCCTTATTTCTTGTTCCATAAAAACCTCTTGTTACTCAAATAATGCCCTTACAAAATCTACTGCATTAAAATATTTTAAATCTGTTATTTTTTCACCAACGCCAATTAATTTAATTGGTAATAATAATTCTTTCGCAATTCCAATAACAATTCCACCTTTTGCACTTCCATCAAGCTTTGTTAATGCGATACCTGTTACATTGGCTGTTTCTTTAAATATTTTAGCTTGAGAAAGTCCATTTTGTCCTGTATTTGCATCAATAACCAATAAACTTTCTGTAAAATTATCTGGTGCTAATTTATTTATAACAGTTAATATTTTTCCTAATTCTTCCATCAAATTTCGTTTATTTTGCAATCTGCCAGCCGTATCTATTAGTAATATATCATATAATTCGTCTTGAGCCTTTTTTATTGCATCATAAGCAACTGCAGCTGCATCAATTCCATCTTTTCTAACGATATCTGCACCGGCTCTTTCAGACCATATATTTAATTGTTCTTCAGCTGCTGCCCTAAATGTATCCCCTGCTGCAACAAGCACTTTTTTACCTTGTTGTTTAAATTGATATGCTAATTTTGCTATTAATGTTGTTTTACCTGCACCATTTACACCTGTTATAAGGATAATATTTAAACCATCTTTTAAATTAAGATTTTCACTTCCTGCATTTTTTAATATTTCGTCAAATTGATTTTTTAAATAAGCTTTAATTTCTGAAGGTTTAATTTTCGAATTTTTACTTCTTAATTTATCAGTAATTTCTGCTGCTGTATTAACACCAACATCTGCTTTAATTAACAATTCTTCCATATCGTCTAATGCAAATTCATCAAATTCTTCTTTGTCAATAAATGTATTTGTTACATTTTGCACTAAACTTTTTGCTGTATTAGCTACAGTTGATTTCAATTTTTCAAATGAAAAACTAAAACCACCGTCATTAGCTGAATCTGTTTTAACAACTTGATTATCTTGAACATCTTTATCTTCTTTTTTCTTAAAAAATTCAAACATTATTAATCAAGCTCTTTTTCTTTAACAACTTTTGCTAAAATTGCATTGATAAAAGATGCACTATCTTCTGTGGAATAACGTTTAGCAAGTTCAACAGCTTCATCAATAATAACTTTGACAGGAGCTTCTTTGACAAAAATAAGTTCAGTTATTGAAATTCTCAAAATATCTTTATCTGTTTTTACAAGTCTGTTAAAATCCCAGCCTACAGAAAGTTTTTTAATTAAGTCATCTATTTCTTGGTGATTTTTAACATAACCGGCTACAATTTTTTTTATATATTCTTTTGTATCAGAATTTTCTTCTAATACAGACATTTCAGCAATTTCCAATGCAGAAAATGCTTTTTCACATACATCAGCTATTGCAGTCAATCTTCCTGACATATCCGAAGTTAATGGAATAGGAACAGGAATATCATTGCTATCTATTGGTCTTGCTAAATTTTTAGGATGATTAGCTTCATATTCATCTATGTATTCAATCATTTCAACAATTGAAGAAGAATGCAATTTCAATTCATCTGAAGCATTATTGGTAAGAGTTCTTACTGAATTAATAATAATTTTATTAAAATCATCTTCTTTATATTTATTTATATTGCCTTCTAATTGGGAGAATAATATTAGCGTTAATTCTCTGGCAGCACGTCTTGCTAACATATTTTTTCCTTTATACTATTTATCCAATTGATTTTATTAAAACCTAAACAAAAAAAAATGTCATCTTTTTATTAAAAACTCCTTATTTTTTCAAAATATGTATAGTAATTTGTGGTCATTTTCTATATAATCACTATATCTGGCAGAATTTTTCTTCCTTTGTTTATATAGCATTTATAATTTCTAAATTTCAGGTTTACAAAAAACTTATAAAGGAATCTTTATTTTAAAATATTAATTTTTAATACTGAATAATTTTCCTCATTTTTTATTTTGATATTTCCTCCATGTGCTAAAATTATTCTCTCTGCCAAATACAGTCCACTGTTTTTACCCAATTTTCTATATTCATCTTCTGTCGATATTTGCTTTTCAAATATATCTTTTTGTATCTTTATATTTGGTATTTTAAATAACATTCTCAATGTCTTATGACTAATATCCATTTTAAGCAATATATTTGTATTTTCTTTGCTATATTCATTAATCTGAAAAATAATATTTACTATAGCTTCTTTCAAAAGTTTTTCATCTATATATACCTTACTGCTCCTATCTAGTATCAATGCTATTTTATTGTTTTTAGAATTCAAAAAATTATTACATTCTTCTTTGATTTTTTCTGCAAAGGATTTTATACTGATTTCTTTTCTGCTGATATTTATATCTTTTGTTTCAAACTCTATTTCTTTAATATAATTTTTTAATATTCTAAATGAACATTCTGCTGAATTTAATATCTCAGGAAGTAAATATCTGTTTGCCTCTGCCTTTAATACAAGCTTTAATGCCATTATTTCTGATAATATTTGCGTCTTTAAATCATGTTTTAAAAATTCTATCAATCTGTATAAATTTTCTTTGTATTCCTCTCTATCATTAATATCCTCTAAAAAAAATATGTAACCATTTCTATTATATATAGAGGAAAAATTTAATCTCTCCATTCGTATGCTATACAAATATTTCTTGTTATTCATAACTAAAGAACGCTTTATATGTTTAGAATTTATATTCAAAATACTTTTATTTAATTTGAATTTACTTGAAATCTTTTCTCCCTTATTAATATTTTTAATATTAGTCATTACAACGTTAAAGTTATAATCCGTAATTATAATCTTTTCGTTAGTCTTATTTAAAAATTTTTCCGTAAGTGCTTTATAATACCTAAAATCATCTTCTTTTGTCCAATTATCATAAAAATTTATTGGATAATTCAACAAATTATTGGTAACCATATAAATCCCCCTTCCGTCTAATTTATATTAGTTATTATTTAGTTATTTGTATATTAGACAGTAAGGTAGTATTAAAACCCAAATATTAAAAACCCTTCCTTTAGTGGAATTGATACAATGTGTTTTTTGTGATTTAATTAGCGTAGAATTAAAAAGGATTAACCTTATGGAAAAAATAAAAATTGGAATAATTGGTCTTGGAACAGTAGGTAGTGGTGTCGTAAAAACTCTTAAAAATTTTGACAATAAAGTGCAAATTCAAAAAATTGCTGTTCGTAATATCAATAAAAAACGTAATATTAACGGATTAAATGAAAATATTTTAACCGATAATCCTTATGAAATAGTTAATGACAAAAATATAGATATCGTTGTTGAAGTTATGGGTGGGATAAATCCTGCTTTTGATTTATTAAAACAGGCTATTAATAACGGAAAGCATATTGTAACTGCCAATAAGGAATTACTTGCAAAACATGGGGAAGAACTTTTCAGTATTGCTAAAGAAAAAAATATTGTAATTTTATATGAAGCAGCTATAGCAGGAGGCATTCCGATAATTATGCCTATTAAAACAATTTTACAAGGTAATAAAATTACAAAAATTGATGCTATTTTAAATGGAACAACAAATTATATCTTAACAAAAATGGATGAAGACGGTGCATCTTATGAAAAAGTTTTAAAAGAAGCACAAGAACTTGGTTATGCTGAAGCTGACCCAACAGGAGATGTTGAATGTTTTGATGCAGCATACAAAATTGTAACTCTCGCTACAATTTCCTTTAATAAACGTATCAAAATAAATGGAATTTATCGTGAAGGTATAACTAAAATTTCCGATAGAGATATTAAATTTGCAAATGAGCTTGGATATAAAATAAAACTCATAGCAAGTGCCAAATTAAACGATAAAGAACAAGCAGATGTTAGAGTTCACCCTATGTTGGTTCCAAAAGAACATGTTCTTGCAAAAATTAACAATGTTACCAATGCTGTAATGCTTTCAGGAACACCCGTAGGAGAAATTATGTTTACAGGTCCGGGAGCAGGTGAAATGCCAACTGCAAGCTCTGTCGTCGGAGATATTCTTGCTTTATGTTCAGAAATTAAAAAAACAGACTATCCTCTTCCTATGATGAGATGCAATCATACCAGTGAAGCTGAAAGAATTGAAATAGGAGAAACGGAAAATCGCTTTTATATTTCTCTTAATACTATTGATACACCTGGTTCTATAGGCGTAATAGGAACAATTTGTGGCAATCATAATATAAATCTTTCGGATATATTACAAAAAGGTTCTAATCCGGACGGAACAGCTGAAGTTGTTGTTATAACAGCTATCTGTAAAGAAAAAGATATAAAAGCTGCATTAAAGGATATGAAAAAATCTCAAGCTATATCTAAAATAAATAATTTAATAAGAGTAATGAATTAAGGATAAAAAAATGAGTACAGATAAACATTACAAAGGTATAATCAATAAATATAAAGAATACTTACCGGTTACGGAAAAAACCCCTATAATAACATTGAATGAAGGTAATACACCGTTAATAAAAGCTGATAACTTAGCAAAAAAAATTGGTCTTGAAGCTGATATATATTTGAAATTTGAAGGCTCAAATCCAACAGGAAGTTTTAAAGATAGAGGAATGACCATGGCAGTTTCTAAAGCTGCAGAAGATGGTTCAAATGCGATTATTTGTGCATCAACAGGAAATACAAGTGCTGCCGCTGCTGCATACGGTGCTAAAGCAGGAATGAAAACATTTGTACTTATTCCGGACGGCTATATTGCTCTTGGGAAATTATCTCAAGCAATGATGTATGGAGCAAATATAATTGCAATTAATGGAAATTTTGATGAGGCACTTGAAAGAGTTATAGATATTTCTAAAAATTATCCTATAACAATGGTGAATTCATTAAATCCATACAGAATAGAAGGTCAAAAATCAGGTGCTTTTGAAATAATAGAAGCTCTTGGTGATGCACCTGATTATCATTTTATTCCTGTTGGTAATGCAGGTAATATAACTGCATATTTCAAAGGTTATGAAGAATGGCTGTCTATTAATAAATCTACTCATTTACCTAAAATGATGGGATTTGAAGCAGAAGGAGCCGCAGCAATAGTTAAAGGTGAAAGAATAATGAAGCCCGAAACTCTTGCAACAGCAATAAGAATAGGTAATCCTGCAAGCTGGAAACAAGCCGAAAGAGCCAGAGATTTATCAAATGGTACAATAGGCAGCGTTACAGATGAAGAAATAGTAGAAGCATATAAGCTGATTGCTTCTACGGAAGGTATACTTTGTGAACCTGCATCAGCTGCATCTGTAGCAGGTTTGATAAAATCCAATAAAGCAAAAGCTGTTAATGAAGGTTCAAAAATAGTCTGCATTTTGACAGGAAACGGATTAAAAGACCCTGATAATGCAATTAAGTATGCTCTTGCAGATGTTAAGAAAACGAGTGCTGATATAAATGATATTTTAAGAGTTATGAATATATAGTGTACAAATAAAATCTATAAGTCCGAAAAATTTATTAATTATAAACAGATTTTCGGACTTTTTTATTTGTATTTAGACAATTTTTGATAAAAATAACTGTTTATTGCTCATTAAAATAAATTTTTTGTGCTAATTCAAATCTTTCTGTATCACTGGTATTCCCTTCGTGAATAGGATATCCCGGAATAAATCTGTTTTTTAATATAATAATAGGAAATGTGTCTTTAATATTATTTATACTTGTTGAAACCATATTAGGACCTTTATCTCCATTAACGTCTACCCATATTTGACCATAAGAATAATATTCGCCATAAGAATTATTAGAATTTCCTATTTCTTCATATTTGATACAATATCGCATTCCGTCTTGTGTGTAAAAATAAGACGCACCGTCAGGGCAGCCTGCCATTGGAGTTCTTACGTCAGCTAAACCTGTTCTTATCAAAGAAATATGTGGTTTAATTAAATTTGATATAATTGTTTCATCTGAATTTAGTCTTGCTTCTCCGATAAATCCTGGATCCAAAGCTGTTTGTGCCGATATTTCAGCATCTGATATTATATCCGGATTATCACCTTTTTTATATAATACCACTTTATTAGATTGATATTTTTTATATGCTGTAGCTTGAGAATATTCGCTAAAAGCTTGATTTAAAACATGTACTGCTCTATGATATCCGGCTATATATTCTTGTCTTTTTTGAGTCTTTAACAATGGTGAAATTGATAATCCTATAACTGTAGCAAGTATAACTACAGTAATTAATGTTTCTGCTAATGTAAAGCCTCTTTTTTTTGACATAACAATCATCCTGTTTTTATTATAATAAAAAAGACAAAATAATTAATAATTATAGCATTAAAAGACATTTTTTTCAATAAAATTTGTAATATTTATTTTATTTGTTGAGAATCTAATATTAAAGTTTCTAATTCAATATCATTATTTTCATCAGGTTTTATAGCATCATCATATAATCTGGGGTCAGCACTATAACCGTCTTGTTCCATTTTATTGTACATTTCAACTCTTTGATTAGCTATTTCAGAATCAGGATTAAGATATTGTGAAAATTTAAAATATTTTTTTGCACTTTCTATATCTCCAAGTTTTTCATAACATACAGCTGTTGCCAAATTGGTTGCATAATCTTCTAAATTTCCTGATGATAATGATAAATTATAATATTCTATTGCATTATTGTAATTTGAAAATTTAAAACTATAATCTCCTAACGCCTTATGTACATCAGGATTTTTAGGGTATGTGGCATAAGCTTGCATTAATATATTTTTTGCATCTTCTTCTTTGCCTAAATACGTCGCCATTGCTCCGGCACCAAGTAAACCATCTATATTATCCGGATAAAATTTTAAATATTCTTTATAATACCTATATGCTTTTTTTACCTTATATCTTTTTCGAGCTTCTTCAGTTTCTGACATTGCCTCTTGTAAATATTTTTTTGCCTGATTTATGTTTTCTTCAGGATTAACGGTAACTATATCATCATCGTTTTTCTCATTATCTACAACAATAGGTGATTCTAATTCTTCTTCAGGTACACCTTCTTCTCTTTTTATATACTTTATCACTTCTGCATAATTCAAATTCTCAGGAATATATTGTTCTTCTTTATCACTAACGTTCTGTGCTGCTGAAACAACTTTCGTCTTTTCCTGTTTTATTAATTTAATTGTAAGTATCTCATATAAAGATATTACAATTATTAGTATATATGTTATTCTTAGTAAAAATTGTACTGTTTTTTTCTTCATTTCATTTATAATAATTTGTCATTTTACGATTTGTTTACAATCATTATAACAATAACAATACATGATATAAATAATATTATAACTTATGTTGCAAGGCAGGTTAAATTTTGTATAGCATTTTAATTATAGTATTTTTTATAGTATTATCAACAATCTTGGCTGGTATATTATATACTGTTGATTATTTTAAAAACAAAAATATTCAATCTCAAAATGATAATTTGGTTATTAAAAAATCAGAGTTTCCTATTTTTAAGTCATTTTTTGTTCAGGCATGTGTTTTTTCAATTCTTGTTTTTGAATGTATTTTATTATTTCCATTTGCTTTAGCCTACAATAGGCTATCTTGTTTTCTATTTTTTGAAGTCTTTATTTTTATATTATTTATAATTTTGGGTCTAATTTTTGCATTACGGAAAAATATGTTGAGGACAAAAAAATGATTAACTTTATGAGTATAAAAAATAAGAATAACAGGAAAGGTTGTACGTATTAATGGATTGCTTAATTAACAACTATATATCTTTTCTTATGAAATATAATATTTCTATTATCAAAGGTTTTTATCTTTGGCATAGTCTTGTATTCATTTTTACAATTTTAATTATGTTCTTATCTGTTCGTTTATTTATTTATATGAAAAATATTTGTTTACCTATATCGGTTAATGAAAATAAAAATAATCAACCTACTATATATAAATATAATTTTGCCCATTTCGTTTTTTCTATAATTTCTATAGTATCTACAATATCAATGTGGCTTATATTACCTTTATCAGTTAATTTCTTTCCTATAAAAACAGATATTGGAACTGCATTATTTGCAAGCATTTTACTAATACCAATAATAGGATATTTCTTTAATTTATATGCTTTAAATGATTTTAAATATATTAAAGAAAATCTTCCAAAAATATATTTATTATTGAGTGCATATATTGCGTTTATTATTGCTGTAATGAGTGCGATTATTCTTTCCGGAACAATGTCTT
>JAFQYI010000128.1 GCA_017406505.1 bacterium | reverse complement strand
TGAGTTATTACAATAGGTGTATTAGTTTTTTTTAATACATCAAAAACAGGTTCAAATTTTTCAATTTTATCAACAGTATTTAAAATATCAGCACCACATTCTAATGCTTTTACAATAGTTTCAGGGTGGATAGTATCAATGCTTATTAATACATTAGGACGTACTTGTTTTATTTTAGAAACAACCGGTAAAATTCTGTCACATTCAGTTTTCCATGAGATAGGAGAAGAATTTGGTCTTGTTGATTCACCTCCAATATCAATTATAGCTGCGCCATTCTTATCCATTTCTAATGCTGCAGAAATAGCTTTTTCAGTATCAAAAAATTTGTTGCCGTCAGAAAATGAGTCAGGAGTAACATTCAGTATCCCCATCAAATATGTTTTGTTAAAATCAAAGGATTTATTTTTAATAATATATTTTTTTTCAGGTATAATTATTATTTTTTCTAAATCTTCAGCTAAACTTTTAAATCTAAAGGGCTGTTTTTTAAGTTTTTCTGCAAGTTTTTCAATTTGATGAAGGTTTGCACAAACAAGAGCATCTGATTTATCACATTTACAAGTAACGGCATCACGATTGATTGCAGCATCAAATCCAAGAGAAAGGCAAGTTTGTTTTAAAATATTTGCTTCAGCCGGTTTTAAATTTAGAAATTTTAATTTTAATGGGACAAATTTTTTCTGTGAAATATTAATGTAATCATTAGAAAAATTAATACTTTTTAATTCATCGTATATATTATTACCAAATTTTTTTATTAATATTTTGTCTTTCATACTTTACATTATATCTTAATCATGTAAACTTATAATATAAAATAAAGAAAATTTTACAGGAGAAATAATTATGGCAACATTAATAAAAGCAGAAAAAAGAGATGAAATGAAAAACCCAAGACAAGTTAGAGCTGAAGGTAAATTGCCTGCAACAGTATATGGAAAAGGACAAGATTCAGTTTCTATAGAACTTAATGCCAAAGAATTTTTAACAGAATATAAAAAGGATAATGAAGCAACATTTGATTTAAAAGTTGATACAAAATCATTTAACGTAAAAGTTAAAGATATTCAAACCAATTATAGAACAGGTGAAAAATTAAACGTTCAATTTGTGATAGTATAGTTTTATTTAATATTTATTTGACAGAGAGGAATATTTGAAATATTCCTCTTTTTTAATCATAAAAATAATACCTACTTGTATAAGAATGTAGTTTAAGATATAATCAAGATACAATAAATTAAGGAGAATTTACATGAAAAAGATATTAGCATTATTTGTTGCATTATTCCTTATGGTTGCATCAAAATCTGCAGTTTATGCAAAACAGCTTGCAGATATCACAGCTGATCATTGGGCAGCACAAGAAATTTTAACCGTTATTAACGGTGGTGTTATGGGAATCACAGCAGAAGGTAATTTCAATCCTGATGAAGTTATGACAAGAGCTGATTTTAATACAACATTGTTAAGGTTACTTGGACATAGAGATAATGAATCTGATGTTGAAAATATTTTTACAGATGTACCAGAAGATTTTTGGGCATACGCAGATATTTTAAAATCACAAAGATTAGGCTTGATATATGGATACGGAGATAATACATTCAGACCATTGAATA
>JAFQYI010000127.1 GCA_017406505.1 bacterium | reverse complement strand
TTAAAAATCTAAACATTTTAAATACCTCTCATTCATTTTACTATAAAATATTAATTAGTAATTGTAAATAAAATTAAATCTCAATAACAAAATAACCTGTTAAATGTTTGCAAAGTACACTGATTAATTATATGATTAGTTTTGTAAGTTAGATAAGGATATTTATATGCAAGAATTTAATTACCAAAGATTAGACGGTAATTCATATACAAATGATGATATCAAACGTCTGATTCAAGAAAATGATGTTAAATTTATAAGACTTCAATTCGTAGATTTAAACGGACAAGTTAAAAATTTAGCTATTCCGTCAGAACATATAGACAAAGCTCTTGAAAACGAAATGATGCTTGACGGTTCATCAATTAAAGGGTTTAGAAGTATTGAAACATCTGATATGTTCTTTTATCCGGATAAAAATACTTTTACAATATTACCTTGGAGAACTCGTGAGGGTGCTAAAGTTGCCAGATTAATATGTGATATATACAATGCAGATGGAACACCTTTCGAAGGCTGTCCCAGATGTAATTTAAAAAGAATCATGAAAAAAGCTGCAGACTTAGGCTTTACCATGAACATGGGACCTGAAGCAGAATTTTTCTTATTTGCTAAAAATCCTGATGGTACAAAAGGTATTAATATTCACGACCATGCAGGATATTACGATGTAGGCCCTGAAGATTTAGGAGAAGATGTGAGAACAGATATTGTTGAAACACTTCAAGAAATGGGGTTTGATATTGAAGCTTCTCACCACGAAGCAGCACCCAGTCAGCACGAAGTTGATTTTAAGTATGCTGATATTTTAACAACAGCTGATAATGTTGTAACATTCAAATCAACCGTTAAAGCTGTTGCTTCGAAGTACGGTTTATTTGCTACTTTCATGCCCAAACCGATATATGGAATAAATGGTTCGGGTATGCATTGCAACGTTTCTTTATTCAAAAATGGTAAGAATGTTTTTTATGACAAGAAAGCACCTTATCAACTTTCACAAGAAGCAATGTATTCAATCGGAGGTATGCTAAAACACGTTCAAGCAATTACAGCTATTTTAAATCCTACCGTAAACAGTTATAAAAGACTTGTTCCGGGATATGAAGCACCTGTTTATCTGGCTTGGTCTTTAGCAAACAGAAGTGCTCTCTTGAGAGTTCCGGCAAAAAGAGGAAATGCCACAAGAGTAGAACTTCGTTCTCCTGACCCTTCTTGTAATCCATACCTTGCATTTGCTGCTATTTTAGAAGCTTGTATTGACGGTATATTAAACAAAATAACCCCTCCTCCTGTTGTTGAAAGCAATATATATACATTAACAGAAAAAGAACGTAAAAAACAAAAAATATATTCTTTACCGGGAAGTCTAGCTGAAGCTATTGCTCTTTTTGAAAAAAGTCCTGTAACTAATGAAGCTCTTGGTGAACATATTTATCATGAATTTTTAGCAACAAAGAAAAGAGAATGGGACCAATTCAGAACAAATGTTTCAACTTGGGAAGTTGCTAAATATTTAGAAAAAGCATAATAATATTTATTTCAAAAAACATAAAAAAGGTTCTTGATTATATCAAGAATCTTTTTTTAATAAATTCGTTTTTGCCTTATAAGGCAAGCTGTTATTCCAGTTTCCAATTTAATTTCTTGTGTAAAAATAAGATTTTCATAATCTATATTTGTATATACAATAACTTTTTCACCGTATTTTACCTGTTGTTTATATTGTATTTCAAGTTCTGATATGTGAGTTTCATTAAGGATATTAATAGGAATACTGTCGTTTGCCCAAGTTAAATAAACAGCATTATTAACATGTTGATTAACATCAATATCGCTATATTGTGCAAAAAAATCTTTTGTTGAACTGTATTCTGTAAGTTGTGAAATTTTAGGAAAATTTGAACGTAACAAACTTTTTTCAGCCATCGGAATATTATTAAATATAGAATACGGAGCAACAATTTTACCTGTATTAAAATCTGATAAAATCCAAGAACTGGTTGCTTCCCCTATTTTAATATTTTCCATATTATAAATGTCAAAATCTCTGATACAAGAAATTTTTGTATAACCCTTCGATTCCGTTTCAATAGAAATTTGTCCATTGTTATTTAATGTATCAAAAAGTTTTATATGATATTTAGTCAAAAACCAACCAATATTTTTATCTTTGATTTTAGAATAGCCAAAACCCATTTTTTCAGCATCATCAGCAGCTATATCCTGCATAAAATTCAGTAAAACAGAATCTTTAATTCTATTTTTAAAATCAGTTTCATAAAATTTTGTTTCATATATTTTTTTTAGCATAACGTAGTAATTATAGCACATTTTTTATTTATATACACTTTTTGATTTAAATACACTTAACATCTTTGTTTTTTTTGAGGAATAAGTTAAAATAAAATTATAAACAATTATAATACTCGGAGTAACATAATTATATGAATAAGAAATCAATGTTTTTATTAGCACTTGCATTATTGCTGACCGGTGTAAGTTTTGAAAAATCACCTGTTTCAGCAAAAGAAAATAAATATAGTAGTGGTGCAATTATTGAACAATTGACTCAAGATAATACTAAGGAATTAAGCAAAATTTGGGAAAATTTTGGTTCTAAGGATAAATATTTTGATAGACAGATTGCTCTTATTGAATATTACGAAAATATTGCAAATATAGGTAAAGTATCTGATTTGTTTTTTGAAACACTTGCTGAAATAAAAGATATAGAAAATAATGCTAAGAAAAAAGAAGCAATTAATAAATTAACAACATATATTCAAGATTGTGTAAATAATCAACCATTTAACTCCAGATATTTATATTATTTATCAAAAATTGAAAAAGAATTAATCAACGATTCCGAAAATGCGTACAATCTTTTACAACAAGCTTTAAATTTTGACAAAACAAATCCTGTATATTTATTTGAAAAAGCTCAATATGAATTAAATAATAATAATTATAAAAAAGCTATAAGGATAATGGAAGCATTAAAAAGAAATTATCCAAGAGAACTGGACTACAGAATTGGTCTTGCAAAAGCATACACACAAGAAGGCAGTTATGATGCAGCAATCAAAGAATATAGAGTAGCAGCAGTATTTGAACCTGATAATAATGATACAATAATTGCCTTAAATGATTTAACACAGTATTCTAAAATTGCAAAACATTCAGGAGGAGTTTTTTATGATCCGATGACAGCTGTAAAACCTGCAGCGTCTCCCAAAGGTGAAAAATTAGTCGCTTTTAATTCTCAAACTAATCAAACTTTAAAATCAACTTCTTCAAATATACAAAAAGCAACAGTTGTTTCACAAGCATACAGACCTCAAAATGTAAATACTACTTCGCTTCAAAACATAAGTACAAATAAACCTCAAAAGGTTCAAAAATCTATTCCAAGTTCTAAAAGAGTTATGGTCTCATACGTAAATGGCAGAAAAGTTGTAAAGATAGTTAATATAAATAGTAATACTGATACAACTCAAACTTTACAAAATGCATCTGAAACATTCTCAACACAACTAGAATCAGCAAATTCAGGATATAAAACAACCCAAACGGCTTCCAATAAAGAGCAATATTCATTAAGTCCATCTAAAAAACAATCTACTGTTGGGTCTATGGAGAGTACTACTTTTGAAAAACCGGTATCAAATACTTCATATACAGATACCACAAAAAGTAAATATAGTATAAATGAAAATATTTCAACACAAAAAATAGAGAAAACAACAGATTATTCTCAACCATTAGGAAAAATTGAAACAAATAATAATAATGGTGATCCAAGTGTAAAAGCATTAAATTATAATCCATCAAAGAAACAATTGCTTGTTACATACCAAAACGGAAAAAGAGTGGTAAAAATGGTGTCGCCAAATACAACACCAAATCAAGAAATAAATAAAAATGAAAATAAAAACAATCATGACAAAAAACAAAAAAATAAAGAAAAAAACAAAAATACAACAAATATATCGGTGAATAATCAAGACAATACTGATTTATATATAAAAGCTAACGAATTTTTAACTCAAGAGCAATATCAATCAGCAATAGATACATTAAAACAGGTACAGCCTGCAACTTTACGCTCAATTACTGCAATTGCATCTTGCTATAATTCGTTAGGACAAACAGATACAGCAATTGATTATTACAAACAAGCAGATAAATTATCTCCTAATAATACTCAAATTTTATATTCAATAGGATATT